>DASTDJ010000342.1:0-24179 GCA_035710425.1 Nocardioides sp. | reverse complement strand
GCGTTCGACGCCGAGCACCCGCTCTACGTCATGTACACCTCGGGCACCACCGGCAAGCCCAAGGGGATCCTGCACACGACGGGCGGCTACCTCGTGGGGTCGGCGTACACGCACTGGGCGGTGTTCGACCTGAAGCCGGAGACCGACGTCTACTGGTGCACCGCCGACATCGGCTGGGTCACCGGCCACAGCTACATCGTCTACGGGCCGCTGGCCAACGGCGCGACGCAGGTGCTCTACGAGGGCACGCCGGACAGCCCGGAGCGCGGCCGCTGGTGGAAGATCATCCAGGACTACAAGGTGTCGCTCTTCTACACCGCCCCGACGGCGATCCGGTCGTTCATGAAGCAGGGGCAGGAGGTCCCGGACAAGTTCGACATGTCCTCGCTGCGGCTGCTCGGCTCGGTCGGCGAGCCGATCAACCCGGAGGCCTACGTCTGGTACCGCCACGTCATCGGGGGCGACCGAACCCCAGTGGTCGACACCTGGTGGCAGACCGAGACCGGCTCGATCATGATCAGCCCGCTGCCGGGTGTCACCCACGGCAAGCCCGGCTCGGCGATGATCCCGATCCCCGGCGTCTCGGCCGACGTGGTCACCGAGGAGGGCGAGTCGGTGCCCAACGGCTCCGGCGGCTACCTGGTGCTGACCGCGCCGTGGCCCTCGATGCTGCGCACCATCTGGGGCGACGACGAGCGCTACCGCGAGACCTACTGGGCGAAGTACTCCAAGCAGGGCTGGTACTTCGCGGGCGACGGCGCCAAGAAGGACTCCGACGGCGACCTGTGGGTCCTCGGCCGGGTCGACGACGTCATGAACGTCTCCGGCCACCGGCTCTCCACCACGGAGATCGAGTCCGCGTTGGTCTCCCACCCGAAGGTGGCCGAGGCCGCCGTGGTGGGCGCGAAGGACGAGGACACCGGCCAGGCGGTCTGCGCGTTCGTCATCCTCCGCGAGGAGGCCGGCGACGGGGGTGACGACATCGTGCAGGAGCTGCGCCAGCACGTCCGCAAGGAGATCGGCCCGATCGCCACCCCGCGCCAGATCATGGTGGTGCCCGAGCTGCCCAAGACCCGCTCCGGCAAGATCATGCGCCGGCTGCTGCGCGACGTGGCCGAGCACCGCGAGGTCGGTGACGTCACCACCCTGGCCGACTCCTCGGTGATGGACCTGATCTCCAAGGGCATCGACTCGGGCAAGGGCGAGGACTGACCTAGGGCGTCGCCCGGAACCGGTCGCGGTGCCCGAGCACGAGGGCGCCGGCGACCGCGGCCACGACCGAGCCCAGCAGCACCGCCGTCTTCGCGGCGTCGCGCAGCTCGCCGGTGAAGGACAGGTCGGCCACCAGCAGTGACACGGTGAAGCCGATCCCGGCGAGCACGGCGACGCCGATGACGTCCCGGTAGCTGATCGCGTCGTTGAGCTCCGCCCGGGTGAAGCGGGTCATCAGCCACGCCCCGCCGAACACACCGACCGGCTTGCCGACGACCAACCCGAGGAAGACGCCGACCACGACCGGGTTCTCCACGAGCTCGCGTCCACCGGTGAGCACCACGCCCGCCGACATCAGTGCGAAGAACGGCACGGCGATGCCCGACGACAGTGGCGACAGGCGGTGCTCGAGCGCCTCGGCCGGGCTCTGCGGCTCGCCCTCGTCACGGCGTACTCGCGTCAGCAGGCCGAGCACCACGCCGGCGATGGTGGCGTGCACACCACTCTCGTGCACGCTCCACCACGCGACCACCGCGAGCGGGAGGTAGACGAGCGGCGTGAGGATGCGCATCCGTTGCAGCACCGCCCAGGCACCGAAGCAGGCGGCCGCGAGCAGCAGCGGCAGCACGTGCAGCGACTCGGTGTAGAACACGGCGATGATCACGATGACGATCAGGTCGTCCACGACGGCAAGCGTCAGCAAGAAGACCCGCAGCGCCGTCGGGAGGTTGGAACCGACGACCGCCAGGACCGCGAGGGCGAACGCGATGTCAGTGGCTGCAGGCACCGCCCAGCCGTCGGGATCGCCGTCCATCGCGAGGCCGTTGACGAGCAGGTAGATCAGCGCCGGGACCGCGACCCCGCAGGCCGCCGCGACGACCGGGACGGCGGCGTCGGCCGGCCGGCGCAGCGAGCCCACGACGAACTCGCGCTTGAGCTCCAGGCCGGCGACGAAGAAGAACAGCGTGAGCGCGCCGTCGGCGGCCCAGTGCTCGACGTCCAGCGGACCGATGTCGAACCCGCGCAGCGACTGGTAGGCATCGCCCCACGGCGAGTTCGCCCAGATCACCGCCACCGTGGCCGCCACGAGGGCGATCGCCCCGCCGACCGCCTCGCGCCTCAGCAGGTCACCGACGAAGGTCGTCTCAGCCGGGTCGAGGTCCGGGAAGAAGAAGCGACGGGCGACGTTCACGCAGAGGCCTCACGTATCGACGTAGATCTCCGCCGCCGCAGGACGCGGGCCGCGGGCCGACCAGACTTCCCGGCTCACCACGCCTGAGCCTAGCGAACGTGGGGCCCCCTGCTTTCTGTAAGGTCGAGCCGTTGACCCCGAGCGCACGAGGATCCGAATGGCAACCGAACCGGCTCAGGCCGACGAGCCCACCATCGGGCGACTCGTCACCGACGCTCAGCGTGACATCCGCACGCTGATCAGCAAGGAGATCGAGCTCGCCAAGTCGGAGCTCAAGGTCAGCTTCACAGCCGGCGGTATCGGCCTCGGCCTGTTCGCGGCAGCGGCCTTCGTGCTGGTGCTCGCGGTGATCATGTTCTCGATCGCGCTCGCCTACCTGATCCACTGGAACGGCGACGGGCTCGACCTGCACTGGGCGTTCCTGATCGTGTTCGGCTTCTACGTGGTCGTCGCGGCGATCATGATCTTCATCGGCGTACGCAAGATGAAGAAGGTGAAGGCTCCGGAGAGGGCCATCGAGCAGGGCCGCGAGATCCCGAAGGCGCTCAAGGGCCAGGCCTGATCCCTGCCAGCTTCGAGCGGGTCCGCGCCGGAGCGGTGGCCGGCAGGCTCGCCAGGATGTCGGCCAGCGACTCGGCGGCCAGGCTGCTGCGCCACGCGTCGTGCGCGTCGCCCATCTTCGCCGCGAGGATGCAGGTGTCGCGGCAGTCGCGAGCCGGCAGCGCGCCAGCGCCCTGCTGACGGATCTCCCGGCACTCGTACGGCGAGGAGGCACCGTCGACCGCCTCGACGACCTGCAGGAGGGTGATCGCGCTCGCGGGCCGGCCGAGCCGGAACCCACCGCGCGGTCCCGTGGTCGCCGTCAGGATCCCCGCGCGCACCAGCGACTGGAGCTGCTTGGCGAGGTAGGGCGCCGGGAGGTCGAAGTAGGCGGCGAGCTGCCCTGCCGACGCGGTCTGGTGCGGCTCGAGCTGGGCCAGGGTGGCCGCGCAGTGCAGCACCCACTCGGTGCTCGACGGCAGCTTCACGGGCGTCAGTGTATAACGGATATTGCAGACCTATTTTATCCGAGATACAGGAGGACATCCCATGCGCATCGCCGTCGCCGGCGCGACCGGCAACATCGGCAGCCTCACCGTCGCCGCCCTCGAGCGGGAGGGCCACGACGTGGTCCGGATCAGCCGCTCGCTGAGCGTCGACCTCACGACCGGCGAGGGGCTCGACGACGCCCTGACCGGCGTCGACGCGGTCGTCGACGTCACCAACGCCCCGCCGCTCGACGAGGCGGAGACCGTGGCGCACTTCGGCCGCACCACCGGCAACCTGCTCGACGCCGAGTCGCGAGCCGGCGTACGCCACCACGTGCTGCTGTCGATCGTGGGCGTCGACCGGGTCAGGGGCAACGCCCACTACTCCGGCAAGCGGGAGCAGGAGCGGCTCGTCGCCGAGGGGCGGGTGCCGTGGACGATCGTGCCGGCCACGCAGTTCCACGACTTCGCGGCCATGGTGGCGACCTGGGGCGAGTCCGACGGCGTTGCCACGATCGCACCGCTCCTGGTGCAGCCGATCGCGCCCGCCGACGTGGCCGAGGTGCTGGCCGAGGTGGCAGTGGGTGAGCCCCAGGGGCGGTACGCCGACGTCGCCGGCCCCGACCCCCAGGACCTGGTCGACATGGCCCGCCGCACGTTCGCCGCCCGCGGCCAGACGGTCAAGCTGGTGCCCACCTGGTCGGCGGGGCTGTTCGGCGCCGAGATGGCCGGGTCGGTGCTGCTGCCCGGGGACGGCGCCCGGATCGCGCCGACGACGTTCGACGACTGGCTGGCCAGCGCGTCGTAGGAGGCTGCCGGTCAGCCGGCACAGTCGCCCGTCGAGACCTCGTCGGTGCTGGTGCGGCCGTCGACGGCGCTCTCCGCGACCTGCTCGGCAGTGAGAGCGTAGCCGGTGTCGTCGTCGGTGACCGAGGCGGCGAAGACCACGCCGGCGACGTCGCCGGCCGACGTCACGATCGGTCCGCCGGAGTTGCCCGGCCGGACCAGCCCGCGCAGCGAGAAGACCTCACGGATGACCGTGCCGTTGCCGTAGATGTCGGGCGAGCGCAGCCGCTGCTCCGATCTGATCCGGCCGACCTGCACGTCGTAGGGGCCGTCCTGGGGGTAGCCGAGGATGGCGACGCCGTCCTCCGGCTCCGCGCCCGGGTCGAACGGCAGGGTCGGCAGGTTGCCGCTCTCGACGTCGAGCACGGCGACGTCGAGGTCGGCGTTGTAGTAGACGACGTCGGCGTCGACGGACTCGCCGTCGATCTCGACCTCGGGGTCGTCGACCCCGGCCACGACGTGGGCGTTGGTCATCAGCCGGTCGGCGGCATAGAGGAAGCCGGTGCCCTCGACGCCGCGGCCGCAGTCGTTGCTGCCGCGGACCTTCAGCACGCTGGCTTCGGCGCGCACCACGTCGGGGTCGCTCAGCAACCGCTCCGGCCCGGGTGGGACGTCGACGATGCGCTCGGGCGCGAACGGCTCGAGGTAGCGCGGGAAGAACGTGGTGCCGACGACGTTGTTGAACGCCTGGAGCAGGTTGCCGGCCGACTGCGGCAGCGCGCCGTTGACCTTCGCGAGCACCGCCGACTCGCGGACCATCGGGGTGACCTGGCCGATCCGGGAGCCGGAGATCGCGACGCCGAGCGCCCAGGCGACGATCAGGACCGCCAGTGCGCTCAGGACGGCGCCGCCGATCGCGTCGAGGGCGCGGGCCGGCTGCCAGGTGATCTTCTCGCGGAGCCGGGCGCCGGCGTACTGCAGCACCGCCTGGCCGAGCGACGCGGCCAGGATCACGATGAACAGCGCGCCCAGCGAGACCCAGATCGAGGGGTCGGCGTGCCCGAGCACGAGGGGGGCCAGCCAGATGCCGAACAGGCCGCCGAGGAGCAGCCCCGCGGTGGCGAAGGCGCCGGTGACGAAGCCCTGCCAGTAGCCCGACAGCGCGTACGCCGCCACGAGCAGCAGGAGCAGCCAGTCGAGCAGGTTCATCAGTGGCGCCGCTCGTCGAACTCGGTGTTGGTCTCGAAGTCGGTGCGGACGGGATCGCCGGCGAGCATGTAGCTCGGCAGGTCGTGGAGCGGCGGGTCGTCGACCTGCTCGGCCCAGCCGAGGAACTCGAAGAGCCGGGAGATGATGCCCGCGGTGAACCCCCAGCAGATGACGTCCTTGTCGTCGCCGATCAGAAAGCCGGGACCGACCCAGCCGCTCGGGTGCTTGACGCTGATCCGGTGCTCGGGCGCGAGCAGCTCCTTGAGCGGCACGCGGTAGACCTCGTGCACCTCGTCGGGCGATATCACCGAGACCGGGCTCGGCTCTCGCCACCAGGCGAGGATCGGGGTGACCGCGAAGTTGCTGGGCGGCAGCCACAGCTCGGGCAGCTCGGCGAAGACGTCCACGCCGCTCGGGTCGAGGCCGGTCTCCTCCTCTGCCTCGCGGATCGCGGCCTGCACGGGGGTCTCGTCGGCGTCGATCGAGCCGCCCGGGAACGACACCTGGCCGGGGTGGGAGCGCATGTGGTGGGCGCGCTCGGTGAGCAACAGGTCGGGGCCCTCGGGCCCTTCACCGAACAGCATGAGCACGGCGCCGCGGCGCGGGTCGGAGTCCTCCGGTGGCATGAACCGGGTCAGGTCGTGGACCGTGATCGAGCGGGTGCCGGCCTCTACGGGGCGCAGCCACTCGGGCAGGTCGGGGCCCGTCACAGCCTTGTCCCGAGATGTTCGTTGACCATGGCGATGACCTCGTCGACCGACTCCAGGCCGCCGGCCTGCTGATGGGCCACTGCCCCATCGGCGTCGAGCAGCAGGAACTGAGGGTTGCCGCCCGCGAGCCGCAGGCCGTCCTGCTCCAGGAGCTGCCCGTCGGGGTCCGCCAGCGAGGGGTACGTCGCCCCGGTCTCCTCGGCCAGCGCGAGGGCGGCGCCGGGCTGGGTGTCGAGGAAGTCGATGCCGAGCACGGCCACCTGGTCGCCGTACATCTGGTGGAACTGCTGGAGCGCCGGCATCTCCTTGATGCACGGCCCGCAGTTGGACGCCCACGTGTTGATCACCATCGGGCCGCGCAGCGTGGAGAGGTCGACGTCGGTGCCGCCACCGAGGCAGGGCAGGGTGAGCTCGGGAAGCTCCCCGCCTCCGGGGCCCTCCTGGCAGTCCTCGATGCCGGCCCGGTCCTTGACGTGGCGCAGCTCCTCCGTGTCGACGTCGACGTCGGTCTTGCCAGGTGGCGGCACCTCGTCGCAGCCGACCAGCAGCGCAAGGACCGCCACCAGTGCAGCGAGAACTCTCATGCGCGGCCCTCGGTCTTCACCAGCTTCGCGGCGGTCTCGGGGTCGGTGGGACCGGTGCCGAACGCCGGGCACCAGCGCGCGACCGGGCAGGCGCCGCACGCGGGCTTCTGGGCGTGGCAGCGGCGGCGGCCGTGCCAGATGAGGTGGTGGCTGAGCATCGTCCAGTCGCGCTTGGGGAACAGCGCGCCGATCGCGTGCTCGACCTTGACCGGGTCGGTCTCCTCGGTCCAGCCGAAACGGCGAGCGAGCCGGCCGAAGTGGGTGTCGACGGTGATGCCGGGGATGCCGAAGGCGTTGCCGAGCACGACGTTGGCGGTCTTGCGGCCGACGCCGGGAAGGGTCACCAGGTCGGCGAGCTTGGGCGGGACCTCGCCGTCGTACCGCTCGACGAGGGCGGCGCTGAGCTTGAGCAGGGTCTCGGTCTTCTGCCGGAAGAACCCCAGCGGGCCGACGATCCCCTCCAGCCTGTCGCGCTCGGCGGCAGCCATCGCGGTTGCGTCGGGGTAGGCGGCGAACAGGGTCGGCCGGACGGCGTTGACCCGCTTGTCGGTGGTCTGCGCGCTGAGCACGGTGACGACGAGCAGCTCGAAGGGGTTGTCGAAGTCGAGCTCGGTGGTCGCGTCGGGGTAGGTCTCGGCCAGCACCCGGTTGATCTTGCGGGCGCGGCGCACCAGCTGGGTGGAGGTCTCGTCGGCCGGCACGCGCCCACCCTACGGCGGACTGCCGACGGGTCCCGAGCCGACGACGGCGGAAGGTCATTCCGCGGTCGACTCCGGGGTTGCCGTTAGGTGTGACCTGGACCACTGGATAGGATCACGGCGGCGATCACGAGTTTGGAGGGTTCTGTGGACAACGACGTACTCCGTCAGGCTCCGCTGTTCAGCGCGCTCGACGACGAGGCGGCCACGGCGCTCCGTGCGTCGATGTCCGAGACGCGGGTGCGACGCGGCGATGTGCTGTTCCACGAGGGCGACTCCGGCGACAAGCTCTACATCGTGCTCGACGGCAAGGTGAAGCTCGGGCGCACCTCCTCCGACGGCCGCGAGAACCTCCTCGCGATCCTCGGCCCCGGCCAGATGTTCGGCGAGCTGTCGCTCTTCGACCCCGGCCCCCGCTCGGCCACGGTCACCGCGGTCACCGACGCCAACTTCGCCTCCCTCTCCCACGAGGACCTGCTGCGCTGGCTCGAGGGCCGCCCGGTCGTCGCCCGAGGGTTGCTGGCCCAGCTCGCCGGCCGCCTGCGCAAGGCCAACGACGTGGTCGCCGACCTGGTGTTCTCCGACGTCCCCGGCCGCGTGGCCAAGGCGCTCCTCGACCTCGCCGACCGCTTCGGCCGCACCGCCGACGACGGCGTCCACGTGCATCACGACCTCACCCAGGAGGAGCTCGCCCAGCTGGTCGGCGCCTCCCGCGAGACCGTCAACAAGGCCCTCGCCGACTTCGCCTCCCGCGGCTGGCTCCGCCTCGAGCCCCGCTCGGTCGTGATCATGGACGTCGAGCGGATGGCCCGCCGCGCCCGCTAGGCCCGCCCGCTCCGCCCGGCTCCGCACCCGCCCACTTGGCGCGATCGCGCCATCTCGCACAACGCTGGAGTCACCGACCTGAACCAAACGGCGCGATCGCGCTGAAATGGTCGGAGGTGGAAGCCTCGCCGGGCCTCAAGCGGACCGACGGTCACCCGGGAGGAAGTGCTCCTGCCAGCCTGGCCGAATCTGCGGAACGCCGCCCGCGCCGCGAAGCACCAGTTGACGGCGAACGCGTTGCAGCGTGCGTTCGGGCTCCACAAACACCCCCTTGGCCGTCACAACGAGGATGCGATAGTCCTCGTCGTCGAACTCTTCGCGGCGTTCGAGATCCGACTGCCACTGCGCAACAGACTCAGCATGCTGCCGCCCGTCGTACTCGATGATGAGCCGTGCCTCCGGATAATAGAGATCGAAGCGTCGACGCCACGTGCCATCGCTGTTGTAGACAGTGAAGTTCACCTGAGGCTCGGGAAGGCCGGCCAGGACGATCAGCATCCGCAGGCGCGTCTCCATCGGCGAGTCGACACCGTCGCGCACATACTCCGCAGCTCGCCTGGCCAACCCCGCGTAGTAGTCACCGCTCGCCTGGCACGCCTCGAGCAATGCGTTCGCACTGACGTCGTACCGCTTCACCAGGGCGTCACCGAGCACCACCAGCTCGACGAGTGACAGCCACCCGGCGCAGTCGATGAACGTGGCGACTGGGTCTGTCGTCCGGATGCCGCGTACGACGATCACCCGGCGAGGACGCGAGGTCACATGAGGCTTGATCTCCGCCCGGTACCGGCGGTCCTCGTGCTTGCCGACCGTGACGTGCGCGAAGGGGTGATCGGGCACTGGAAGTCCCAGCACCTTGGCTGCGCTCAGGTGACTTGCGAATGCCTCGTCGGGGTGAAGGGCCAGAGCAGCGCGGATCAGCGTGAGGTCGTCGACGCCGTCCCGTTGCACCCAGACGCCGGTGACCACCTGCTGGAAGTCGCGTCGTCGGAGCAGGCTTAGTGCCATCCCCTGCGCGACGAGCTGGGCTCGGGTGAAGGGATGCTTGACCGAGAAGGGCTTCTTGGGCACCCGTGGATCGTTCCCGCTTTGTCGTCAGGACCTCGTGGCTCTCCACAGCCCCTCTGGCCTCGTGCCCGGGCCGGCCTCGCATTTGGCGCGATCGCGTGGTTTGGCACCACCCAACCCCGCCGGGGCTGTATCAAACGGCGCGATCGCGCCACATGGGGCGGTGCGAGTCAGCCGCGTTGGGCGAGGTAGTCGAGCTGGGCGCGGACGGAGAGCTCGGCGGCGCCCCAGAGGACGGGGTCGACGTCGACGTAGACGATCTCGACGACGCGGCGGGGCAGCTCGGCCGCGGCGATGCCTTCGGGGTGGGGCGCGTCGCGCAGGGAGGCCACGGCCGCCTCGACCTGCTCCAGCCGCTCCGCGCGATGCGTGCGGTAGTAGTCGAGGGCGCCGAGCGCGTCGGGGATCACCGGACCGTGCCCCGGCCAGATCGACGACAGCTCGTGCGCGGTGGCGAGGGCGTGCAGGCGGTCGAGCGACGAGAGGTAGGCGCCGAGCTGGCCGTCGGGGTGGGCGACGACGGTGGTACCGCGGCCGAGCACCGTGTCACCGGTGAGTACGGCGGACTCCGCGGGCACGAGGAACGACAGCGAGTCCGCGGTGTGGCCGGGGGTTCCGATCACCCGCACCTCGAGGCCGTCGACCTCGACGACGTCGCCGTCGGCCAGGCCCTCGGAGCCCAGCCGGAACTCGGGGTCCAGCGCGCGCACCCCGCAGCCCACCCGCTCGGCGAACTCCTTGGCCGCCTCGGCGTGGTCGGGGTGGTGGTGGGTCAGCAGCACGACCGCCACCTCGCCGGCCGCGGACGCCACCTCGTCGAGGTGCGACGCGATCGAGGGGCCGGGGTCGACCACCACCGACCGGCGGGCGTCGGGCTCGCGCAGCACCCAGGTGTTGGTGCCGTCGAGCGTCATCATGTTCGCGTTCGGCGCCAGCACGCAGCGCCCCCGCGACCCGAACGACCCGCCCGCCCAGCTCACGAGGCGAAGTGCTCCTCGATCAGCGGGTCCAGCCGAGCCGGCCGCGACAGGGTGAACCCCTCGCCGTCGTCGACGACCTCGGGCATGAACATCTCGACGTCGCGGTCACCGCACGCCGCCAGCACCTCCGCCGGCGTGGCGTGCTGGGACACCTCCAGGCAGGTGAGGTACGTCGGCGGCAGCATGAACATCTGTCCGTCGTCCACGGCCGCCACCGCGTCGCCCGCTGCCATCCAGGTCACCTTCGACGACTCGCTGGACACGTCGCGAGTCCGCTGACCCTCGGGCAGCTCGGCCACGAAGAACCACGTCCGGTAGCGCCGCGGCTCGAAGATCGGCGTCAGCCACCCCGCCCAGGCGCCGAGCAGGTCGGAGCGCAGCACCAACCCTCGCCGGTCCAGGAAGTCGGTCATCGCCAGCTCGCGCGCCTCCAGCGCGACCCGGTCGGCCTCCCAGTCGTCACCGGTGGTGTCGGCCACGACGGAGGTCGCCGACTCCCCGGCCAGCAGCACCCCGGACTCCTCGAACGTCTCGCGTACGCCGGCGCACACCAGCGCCCGGGCCTGCTCCTCCTCCACCCCGAGCCGCCGGGCCCAGGTCGCGGGCGAGGGCCCGGCCCAGGCGACCGCGTGGTCGAAGTCGCGCGGGTCGACGCCGCCGCCGGGGAAGACGCACATCCCCGCCGCGAACTCCATCGAGGTCTGCCGCTGCAACAGGTAGATCTCGGGCGATGCGGCACCACGGCGCATCAGCACCACGGTCGCCGCGGTGCGCGGCTCGGCGGGCATCAGCGTCCCCTGGGAGTACTGCCGGGCCTGCTCCGCCAGCGACTCGGGCAACGGCAGTCGCTTCATCAACATGAAGGGGTCAGATCTCCACGACCAGCTCGACCTCGACCGGCGCGTCCAGCGGCAGCGCCGTCACGCCGACGGCGGCCCGGGCGTGCACGCCGGCGTCGCCGAACGCCGTACCCAGCAGGTCCGAGACGCCGTTGGCGACCTGCGGCTGACCGGTGAAGTCCGGGGTCGAGGCCACGAACACCACGACCTTCACGACCTGCTTGACCAGGTCGAGATCGCCCACCTCAGCCTTGACCGCGGCGATCGCGTTGAGGCCGCACTGCCGTGCGCAGTCGTACGCCGCGTCGGCGTCCACCTCGTCACCGACCTTGCCGGTGAGCATCAGCTCGCCGTCCTTCATCGGCAGCTGGCCGGACGTGTAGACGTGGGTGCCGCTGCGCAGCGACGGCGTGTAGGCCGCGACCGGCTTGGCCACCTCCGGAACGGAGAGACCGAGCTCCGCGAGGCGCTCCTCGACCGCGCCCATCAGCCGGCGAGGGGGCGCTTGAAGTAGCCGACCAGGTTCTCCGGGTTCATGCCCGGAGCGATCTGCACCAGCTCCCACCCCTCGGAGCCGAAGTTGTCGAGGATCTGCTTCGCCGAGTGCGTGAGGATCGGCGCGGTGAGGTACTCCCACTTGGTCATGGCTCGCACCCTACTAGCGGCTGACCTGCGTCATCCCGTGGGCTGACGCTCCCTCTCACCCGCCCGACTACCGTGGCGGACGTGGCCGCCACGCACCCCGACCGAGCGCCCTGGCGCCTCGGGCCGAGGGGACGTCGCTGGTTCGACGGCGCGCTGGCCGCGGGGCTGCTCCTGCCGATCGCCGGCTTCCCGCTGGCGTCGTACCCGTGGTGGTGGCTGGTCCTCGGCGTCCTGCAGATCGGCCCGCTGTTCTGGCGGCGCAGCCACCCGTTCTCCGTGTTCCTGGTCATCGCAGCCGCGCATGCCGCCCAGGTCGTGGTCATGGACCATGCGTTCTGGGGGCAGGTGGCGCTGCCGATCGCGCTCTACTCCGTCGCGCGCTACTCCACCGTCGGCCCGGCGACCATCGCGCTCGGCATCTCGCTGGTCGGCGCGGTGGTGGCGACCCGGCGCTGGCTGGTGGGGTCCGGCGACGACGGGTCGGGCTGGGGCTGGGTGTCCTATCTCGGCACCCTGTCCATGGTCGTCGTGGCCGCCTGGGCGCTGGGCACCCTCGGCCGGGTCCGTCGGGCGTACGTCGACGCCCTGGTCGAGCGCGGCCAGCGGATCGAGCGCGAGGCGGCGCAGCAGGTCGAGCTCGCGGCGCTGGACGAGCGGGCCAGGATCGCCCGGGAGATGCACGACGTGGTGGCCCACGGCCTCACGGTGATGGTGGTGCAGGCCGACGGCGCGAGGTACGCCGCGGCGAAGGATCCCGGGGCCGCCGAACGCGCTCTCGAGGCGATCGCCGACACCGGGCGCGGCGCGCTGGCCGACATGCGGCGGCTGCTCGGGCTGTTGCGCTCGGACGACACCGGCACCGCCCCGGCGCCACGGCTGGCGGAGATCGCCGACCTGGTCACCGACGTCGATGCCGATCTGCAGGGCATCGACACCGACGTACCACCAGCCGTCGCGCTCACCGCCTACCGCGTGGTCCAGGAGTCGCTCAGCAACGTCCGCAAGCACGCAGGGCCGGAGGCCCGCGCGCATGTCGAGGTCAGGGTCGACGACGCCGTACACATCACGGTCGAGGACGACGGCCGGGGCGCCTCGGCACCCGACGACGGCCTCGGCCACGGCCTCCTCGGGATGACCGAACGGGTCGCCGTCCACGACGGCCGCCTGACTGCCGGACCCCGCCCCGGGGGCGGCTTCCGGGTGACAGCGAGAATCCCTCGGTGAGCCCGATCCGCGTCTTCCTCGTCGACGACCAGCAGATGGTGCGGGCGGGGTTCCGGATGCTCGTCGACAGCCAGCCGGACCTCACCGTGGTCGGCGAGGCGGGCGACGGGGCGGAGGCCATCGAACGGCTCGCGGTCACCGCGTGTGACGTCGTGCTCATGGACGTGCGGATGCCCCGCGTCGACGGGGTCGTGGCGACGCGCGAGCTCCAGTCGCGACCGGACCCGCCGGCGGTGATCGTGCTGACGACGTTCGACCTCGACGAGTACGCCTTCGCAGCGATCAAGGCAGGCGCCGCCGCGTTCCTGCTCAAGGACGCCGCCCCGCCCGACCTCCTCGGCGCCATCCGCAGCGTGCACGCCGGCGACTCCGTGGTCGCCCCCAGCACCACCCGCCGGCTCCTCGAGCACTTCGCGGCGTCGCTGCCCGACCCGGACGACCACGAGAGGGACGACCGCCTGGCCGCGCTCACCGAGCGCGAGCGCGAGGTGCTCGAGCTGGTCGGCCGCGGTCGCTCCAACCAGGAGATCGCCGAGGACCTCGTGGTGGCCGAGGCGACGGTCAAGACCCACGTCAGCCGCCTGCTCGCCAAGACCGGCTCCCGCGACCGGGTGCAGCTCGTCGTGCTGGCCTACGAGTCCGGGGTCGTCAGCCCCTAGGTGTACGACGGGATCAGTCCGCGGCCTGACGATCTACGGCGTCGGCGTTCCTAGCGTCATCGGCATGACGCAGACAGCCTTCTCGACAGACTCCCTCTCGGTCCCCGTCCCCGCCGCGACGGCGCGCAGCCTGACCCGCAGCTTCGGTCACGGCGACGCCGTGGTGCACGCACTGCGTGGTGTCGACCTCGACCTCCCCGCCGCGCGTTTCACCGCGATCATGGGGCCCTCCGGATCCGGCAAGTCGACGCTGATGCACTGCCTGGCCGGCCTCGACCTCCCCAGCGAAGGGACGGTGACGGTCGCGGGGGTCGCGCTGGAGTCGCTCGACGACACCGCACTCACGGTGTTCCGCCGTGAGCACATCGGCTTCGTGTTCCAGTCCTTCAACCTGCTCCCGATGCTCACCGCCGAGCAGAACATCGTCCTCCCGGTCGGCCTGGCCGGTCGCCGACCCTCCCCCGAGCGGTTCGACCACGTCGTCGACACGCTCGGGCTGCGGGACCGGCTCACCCACCGCCCGTCCGAGCTCTCCGGCGGGCAGCAGCAGCGGGTGGCGATCGCCCGCGCCCTGATCGCCGAGCCGGCGATCGTGTTCGCCGACGAGCCCACCGGCAACCTCGACAGCGCGTCCTCGGCGGAGGTGCTCGGGTTCCTGCGCCGCTCGGTGCGCGAGCTCGGCCAGACCGTGGTGATGGTGACCCACGAGCTCGAGGCCGCGTCGTACGCCGATGACGTCGTGGTGATCGCCGACGGTCGCGTGCGCGCCCACCTCACCGACCCCGGCCACGACGAGCTCGTCGCGACCCTGACCGGAGGCACCCGATGAGGTCGGTGATCCTCGCCTCGATGCGGGTCCACCTGCGTCGGTACGTCGCCGCGGCGCTGGCCGTCACGATCGGCGTCTCGTTCATCATCGTCGTCGCGGCGCTCTCGTCGTCCGCGCGCGACGGGATGCTGTCCGGGGTGGCGGTGCCGTACGAGGGCGCCGACGTGGTCGCCGACGACCTGACCGGCGCGGAGGCGGTGCGGCTGCGCAACCGTGCCGCGGACGCAGGAGCCGAGGCCGCGGTGCTCGGCTGGACCCAGCAGCAGGTGAGCCGCGACGGTCGGGAGCTCGACGACAAGGGCGACGTCGCCGAGATCGCGACCACCCCCGGGCTGCGCTGGCAGGTCCTCGAGCAGGGCCGGTTCCCCAGCTCCGCCGGCGAGGCGGCCGTCGACACCAACGCCGCCAAGAGCGCCGGTGTCGAGCTCGGCGACCGGCTGCAGGTCGGCTCCGGCAACGATCCCGTCGACGTCGAGGTCGTGGCCCTGGTCGACTCCCCCGCGACCGTCGTCTACGCCTCGATCTACCTCACCTGGCCTGACCTCGCCCCCTTCGCCGACGGTATGTACGTCGACAGCCTGGCCTGGGCGGGCACCGGCTCCACCGACGAGCAGGCCGACCAGATCCGCGCGATCGCGCCGGATGCGACGGTGCGGACCAGCGACGCCCAGATCGAACACGCCCAGGTCGAGGCCAACAACGAGATCGACGTGCTGGCGATCATGCTGCTGCTGTTCGCCGCGATCGCGCTGTTCGTGTCGGTGCTGGTGATCGCCAACACCTTCTCCATCCTGTTCGCGCAGCGGCAGCGCGACTTCGCGCTGCTCCGGTGCGTGGGCGCGACCCGGAGGCAGGTGCTCCGCTCGATCCGCCTCGAGGCCCTCGGGATCGGCGTCGGCGCATCGGTCGTGGCGCTGCTGGTCGGCACCGCGCTCGGCCACGGCGTGGTCGCGCTGGTCAATGGGCTCTGGCCCGAAGCCCGGCTCGGCGACGCCTCCGTCTCGCCTCTCTGGTACGCCGGCGGGCTCGCCGTCGGCGTGTCCGTCACCCTCGTCGCCGCCTGGCTGCCGACCCGGCGGACGGTCCGGGTCAGCCCACTCACGGCGCTGCGCCCCGAAGCCACGGTCGAGACCCGGACCCACGCCGGACGCCTGCGCCTGGCGCTCGGCACCCTCGTCCTCGCTGTCGGCATCGCCCTGCTCGGGGCCGCCGTCGCGGTGGAGGAGACGCTCGTGGTGGTGCTGGGATGTGCCACGACGTTCACCGGCGTGCTGGTGCTGGGGCCGGTACTGGTGCCGGCCCTCATCCGGGTGGCCGGCCGCCTTCTCGGTCGCGGAGCGACCGGCCGCCTGGCCACCGACAACGCCGTACGCAACCCGCGCCGGACCGCAGCGACCACCGCGTCGCTGCTGGTAGGCGTCACTCTGACCACGGCGGTGCTCACCGGGATGGCGAGCGCCCGCACCGCCGTCGGCACGAAGATGGACGACGACCACCCGCTGGACCTCGCCGTCACCGGCACCGCGCCGCTGCCGAGCGACCTCCTCGACGCCGTACGGTCGACGCCCGGTGTCACCGAGGCAGTGGCCGTCCCCGGCGTCCCGGCCCGGGTGGCCGGCATCGGCGAGCTCTCGCTCCTCGAAGGCGGCGACCCGGGCGGGATCGGTCGCGGCGAGACCGCCGACCTGACGCCCGAGCCCGGCGAGATCCTGCTGCCCGAGGACGCGGTCGGCGACGTGACGCTCGCGAGGGACCAGGTCGCGGTGACCGTCGGCGACCGCACCGAGCGCCTGACGATCCGGGTCGGCAGCGGCTGGGGGGACGGGGCCCTCGTGGCCCCCGCCACGCTCCGGCAGCTCACCGACGCCCCGGTGACGATGGCGGTGTGGGTGCGGGCGGCCGACGACGCCGACCCCGACGACCTCGGGGGTGACATCGAGGCGCTCGCCACCCCGCTCGATGCCGACGTGGAGAACGGCGCGGAGGCGCGCGCCTGGGTCGACCTCCAGCTCGACATCTTCACCGGGGCGGTCGTCGGGCTGCTCGGCATCGCGGTCGTGATCGCGCTGGTGGGCATCGCCAACACGCTCGGTCTCTCGGTGCTCGAACGGCGCCGCGAGCACGCGCTGCTCCGTGCCCTCGGCCTCACCCGCCGTCAGCTGCGCGCCACGCTGGCGCTGGAGGCGGTGCTGCTGTCTGCCGTCGCAGCGGTGCTCGGCACCACGCTCGGCGCGTCGTTCGCCTGGGTCGCCGTACAGGCGATGGTCCAGCCGGTCGTCGACAACGCCGAGCTGGTGCTGCCGCTCGGCCAGCTGGGGCTCGTGGTGGCCGTGGCCGCCGCGGCCGGGCTACTCGCCGGGGTCCTGCCCGCCCGTCGGGCCGCCCGCACCGCTCCCGCCGCTGGGCTGGCCCTCGAGTGACTCGCGCGGCTCCTCGCCGCGGCCGAGGCGGCTGTGCCGCCGGCCGTAGACGAAGTAGACGACGACGCCCAGCGCCATCCAGACCAGGAACCGGATCCAGGTGTCGCCGGTGAGGTTCAGCATCAGGTAGACGCACATGACCACGGCGAGGCCCGCCACGACCGGCACCAACGGCACCCGGAAGGCCCGGGGCAGATCGGGGCGGGTCCGTCGCAGGATCACGACGGCGATGCTGACGAGCACGAACGCGAACAGCGTCCCGATGTTCACGAGGTGCGCCAGCGTCGTCAGGTCGACCAGCCCGGCGATCGTCGCGATCGCGAGACCCGCGATCAGCGTGATCCGGTGCGGGGTGCCGTACGTCGGGTGCACCTTCGCCAGCTGCCGCGGGAGGAGTCCGTCGCGGGCCATCGCGAACCCGACCCGGGTCTGGCCGAGCATCAGGATCATCGCCACGACGACGAGGCCGATGCAGGCGCCGATCGCGATCAGGTCGCCCATCCATTCGACGCCGGCGGCGTTGAAGGCGGTCGCCAGCGGTGCCTGGTCCTCCGGGTCGATGTCGGTGTAGTTCTGGATGCCGGTCACGACGAGGCTGACCACGGCGTACAGGGCGGTGACGATCGCCAGCGACCCGAGGATGCCGATCGGCACGTCGCGCTGTGGGTTCTTGGCCTCCTCGGCGGTGGTGGCGACGATGTCGAACCCGATGAACGCGAAGAAGACCACGGCCGCGCCGGCGATGACGCCGCCGATCCCGAACACCGCCGGTTCGTAACCCATCAGCGTGGTGATCAGCGGCAGGTCACCGAACCCGCCCTCGGAGTCCGGCACCGGCTGCGCGTCGGGGATGAACGGCGTCCAGTTCTGGGTGTCGACGTAGAAGATGCCGACGACGATCACGATGCAGACCACGAACAGCTTGATCGCGACGACGACCTGGTTGAACCGGCTGGAGAACTTGGCGCCCCGGATGAGGACCCACATCACGAGCAACGAGATCAGCACCGCGGGCACGTCGATGACTCCGTCGGACGCCGAGGCGATCGAGGTCGGCAGCGTGATGCCGAAGATGTCGAGCACCTCTTGGAGATAGCCCGAGAAGCCCGAGGCCAGCGCCGCCGAGCCGATCGTGAACTCGAGGACCAGGTCCCAGCCGATGATCCACGCGACCAGCTCCCCGAGGGTCGCGTAGCTGAACGTGTAGGCACTGCCGGCCACCGGCACGGTCGAGGCGAACTCGGCGTAGCAGAGGCCGGCCAGCCCGCAGGCGATGGCCGCGAACAGGAAGCTGAGCGCGAGCGCCGGGCCCGAGTTGGAGGCCGCCACCTGGCCGGTCAACACGAAGATGCCCGCGCCGATGATCACGCCGACGCCGAAGACCACGAGGTCCATGGCACCGAGGTCCTTGCGCAGCTTGTGGTCCGGCTCGTCGGTGTCGCGGATCGACTGTTCGATGGACTTGGTCCGAGACAGGCTCATAGTCACGGACCCTAGTCACACCCCAGGCCCCGTGACTATGCCCCAGCGTCGATCCGGCCCGCGTGCCGACGACCGGTCGGGGTACCGGGTGCAGCGCGGCGCGACGATCGCGTGCGCACTCCCGGCGAAGGATCTGGTCACGTGGTGATGGAGCGGAGCGACGCAGCTGCCACCCGCCGCGACGAGCAGCGGCAGAGCTGGTTCGAGAGGTTCGTCGAGCAGGCCAACCACGGCGTCAGCCGGGCGCCGTTCTTCTTCATCTGTGTGGCCGTCGTGCTCGCCTGGCTGGTCAGCGTGCCGCTCTGGGCCGACCTCAAGGTCTGGCAGTCAGCCATCCACACGGTCAGCAGCGTGCTGGCGCTGCTGCTCTTGGTGCTGCTCGAGAACGCCGGCCGGCGCAGCGAGGAGGCGGCCCAGGAGAAGCTCAACGTGATCGCCGAGGCGCTGTCCGACCTGATGGAGGCGCGTTCCAACCAGGGCGACCCGGAGCTCGCGGAGGCAGCGCAACGGCTCCGCGACGCCGTCGGCCTCGAGGCGCGGCACTGACGAGTCGGTCACGCGCCCAGCCACTCCGTGAACGTCGTGCGGCCGCGCGGGCCGTCTGACGTCGGCAGCAGGGCCCCCGACCGCAGTTGCTTGCCCAACGCTCCCGGGACCCGTACCGGGACGACGCGCCGGCCGAGGCCGCGCGCCCTTGAGACCCGACGGGAGAGATCCACCAGCTCAAGCCGCTCGGGGCCGGCGAGGTCGGGCACCTTGCCGGACGGCCCCGCCTCCGCCAGGTCGACGAGCGCCTCGGCCACCTCGGCCGCGGCGACCGGCTGGACCACCGTGCGTGGCACGAGCGAGAACGGGCCGACCCGCACGTACCCCAGCGCCTGCTCCGCGAACTCGTGGAACTGCGTCGCGCGCAGGATGGTCCAGGGCACCTCGCCCTCCACGACCAGCCGCTCCTGGAGCAGCTTGCCCTGGTAGTAGCCCGACGGCACGTGGTCGATGCCGACGATCGAGAGCGCGAGGTGGTGCCCCACGCCGGCATCGGCCTCGGCCCGCAGCAGGTTGCGGGTGATCGAGCCGAAGAAGTCCTCGGCTTCCTTGCGCCCCTGCGTCTTGGTGCTGGTGACGTCGACGACCGCGTCCACACCGTTGAGCCGGGTCTGCAACCCGGAGCCGGTCGTGAGATCGACGCCTTCGGACCGGGTCAGCACGGCGACCTCGTGACCTCGCCGGCGAGCGACCTCGACCACGTGGCGGCCGACGACGCCGGTCCCACCTGCCACCGCGATCCTCATCAGGACTCCTCCGTCCTTCGGGCGCTGTCCACGAGGAGCACCACGGACAGCACCAGGGTGCCACCGAGAGCGACGGACTGGCCGACCGCGTCGACGGTGGGGAGGGCGCCGAGGTGGTGCAGGTGATAGCCGAGGTGCGGCACGCTGAACGTCGTCCACATCGCCGCCACGAGCAGCGTCACGCGTCGATCCCGCCACATCATCGCCAGCACACCACCCACGGCGAAGGCGAGGTAGAACGCGCCGACGTCTCGGACCAGGTGCTCGTTGAACGGGCCGTCGACGCTCACCCACACGCGGTGCACGCCCGGGAAGCTGTCGTAGAACGACCTGGGGAACAGCTCCGCCCAGCCCCCGACGTAGACCGCAGACGCGGTGAGGACGGCCAGCATCGCCGTCGTGACTCGGGGGCTCATGCCGGAACGACGTGCCGGAGGGACGGGGTCAACATCCGGAGGGCCGCTGTCGGCGGGAGCGTTCACACTGAACATCGTGACGTACGACGAGGAGCTGGCCGAGCGGGTCCGCGAGGTGGTGGCCGAGCACGGTGTCACCGAGGAGAAGCGCATGTTCGGCGGCCTCGCCTTCATGCTCGGCGGCCACATGGCGGCCTGCGTGAGCGGCCAGGGCGGCCTGCTGCTCCGGGTCGGCGAGGATGCCCTGCCCGGCCTCCTCGGTGAGCACGTCGCGCCGATGGTGATGGGTGGGCGCGAGTCGCGCTCGTGGGTGCGGGTCGCCCCGGAGGCTCTGCAGACCGAGGCGCAGCTCGAGACCTGGGTCGCCCGCGGGGTCGCGGGCGCGGTGTCCGACTAGGCGACGAGCTCGGGCTCGGTCTTCTCGCGGACCTCGTCCTCGGTGACGCCGGGGGCGAGCTCGACCAGGTGCAGTCCGTCGGGTTCGACGTCGATCACGGCGAGGTCGGTGATGATCCGCTGCACCACGCCGCGGCCGGTGTAGGGCAGCGAGCACTCGTTGACGATCTTGTAGCTGCCGTCCTTGGCGACGTGCTCCATCAGCACGATCACGCGCTTGGCGCCGTGGACCAGGTCCATCGCCCCGCCCATCCCCTTGACCATCTTCCCGGGGATCATCCAGTTGGCGATGTCGCCGGCGACCGAGACCTGCATCGCGCCCAGGATCGCGGCGTCGATCTTGCCGCCTCGGATCATCCCGAACGACGTGGCGGAGTCGAAGAACGACGCGCCCCGTCGCAGCGTGACGGTCTCCTTGCCGGCGTTGATCAGGTCGGGGTCCTCCTCACCCTCGATCGGGTAGGCCCCGACCCCGAGGATGCCGTTCTCCGACTGCAGCACCAGCTCCACGTCGTCGGCGACGTAGTTGGGCACCAGCGTGGGCAGCCCGATGCCGAGGTTGACGTATGAGCCGTCCTTCAGCTCCGAGGCCGCCCGGGCGGCCATCTGCTCGCGGTCCCAGCTCATTGCCACTCCTCGCCTTCGTGGTTTCGAGGCTCGCAGGCTCGCACCTCAACCACCGTTCCTGGGTCGCACGGTGCGCTTCTCGATCCTCTTGTCCGCGGCCTGCTCCGGGGTCAGCGGGACCACCCGCTGCACGAAGACCCCCGGCGTGTGCACGTGGTTGGGGTCGATCTCGCCGGGCTCGACCAGCTCCTCCACCTCGGCGATCGTGACCCGCCCGCACATCGCGGCCAGCGGGTTGAAGTTGCGCGCGGAGTCGCGGTAGACGAGGTTGCCGTGCCGGTCACCCACCGAGGCCCGGACCAGCCCGAAGTCGGCGACGATCGCCTCCTCCAGCACGAACTCCTTCGGCCCGTCGGCGGTCTCGAACGTCCGGGTGTCCTTCGGCGGCGAGGACACGATCACGTTGCCCGCGTCGTCGTACCTCCACGGCAGCCCGCCCTCGGCCACCTGGGTGCCGCCGCCGGTCGCGGTGTAGAACGCGGGGATCCCCGACCCGCCGGCCCGCATCCGCTCGGCCAGCGTGCCCTGCGGGGTCAGCTCCACCTCCAGCTCACCGGCGAGGTACTGCCGCGCGAACTCCTTGTTCTCCCCCACGTAGGAGGAGATCATCCGCCGGATCCGCCTCGCCCCGAGCAGCATCCCGAGTCCCCACTCGTCGACGCCGCAGTTGTTGGAGACGGCCTCGAGATCGGTCACCCCCGACTCCAGCAACGCCTCGATCAGCACCGACGGGATCCCGCACAGCCCGAACCCACCCACCGACAGCGTCGAACCCGACGCGATGTCCGCCACAGCCTCCGCGGCGGAAGAGACCACCTTGTCCATGCCCGGCACCCTAGCCCCGCTCCCCGCGCTCGAGGGACCGCGGATGAGCCAATGGCCCAACGGAGCGAGCCCGGACCGGCTGAGACCGCGGTGGCCGCTCCGGCCGCGGCCACTACGCTCAGGCGGATGAGCGACTGGCCGAAGGTGCGACTCCACGTCGTCACCGGGAAGGGTGGCACGGGCAAGTCCACCGTCGCCGCCGCGCTGGCCCTGGCGCTGGCCGGTCACGACAAGCGGGTGCTGCTGTGCGAGGTAGAGGGCCGGCAGGGCATCGCCCGGATGTTCGACGTCGACCCGCTGCCCTACGAGGAGCGGCGGCTCACCACCGGCCTGCCGGACGAGGACGGCCGCACCGGCGTCGTCCACGCACTGCACATCGAGCCGGAGGCGGCGCTGCTGGAGTACCTCGCGATGTACTACAAGCTCGGCCGCGCCGGCCGGGCGCTGGACCGGTTCGGGGTCATCGAGTTCGCGACCACGATCGCGCCGGGCGTCCGCGACGTGCTGCTGACCGGCAAGGTCTTCGAGGCCGTGCACCGCAACCGGCGCAACAAGAAGGCCCTCGAGTACGACGCGGTGGTGCTCGACGCCCCGCCGACCGGCCGGATCACCCAGTTCCTCAACGTCAGCAACGAGCTGGCCGGGCTGGCCAAGGTGGGGCCGATCAAGTCGCAGTCGGACACCATGATGACGCTGTTCCGCTCCCCGCAGACGGCCGTGCACCTGGTGACCGTGCTGGAGGAGATGCCGGTGCAGGAGACCGCCGACGGCATCGCCGAGCTGCGCCGGGTGGGCCTCCCCGTGGGCGGGGTCCTGGTCAACCTGATCCGTCCGCAGGACCTGTCCGCCGACGACCTGTCCGCCGCGCTGGCCGGCACCCTCGACCGGGCCACGATCGAGGCCCAGCTGGAGGCCGGCGGGATCGACGTCGACAAGGCCCTCGTCGACGGCCTGCTCGACGAGGCCCACGACCACGCCGAACGCCGCGCGCTCGAGGACTCCCAGCGGGCGCTGGTCGAGAAGCTCGAGGTCCCGACGTACGAGCTGCCGCGGCTGCCGCAGGGCATCGACCTCGGCGCGCTCTACGAGCTGGCCGGCGAGCTGCGCGAACAGGGCCTGGCATGACCACCCCACGACGTTCTTCGCCTCCCCCGCTTCGCTCCTCCGTCGAACAACGCCGCGGGGACCCCGGATGAAGGCGCGCACCCGGGTCGGGCCGCTGAGCACCGGCAAGGCGCCGATGCTCGACGTCGACGCGCTCCTCGACGACCCGGCCACCGGCATCATCGTCTGCTGCGGCTCCGGCGGCGTCGGCAAGACCACGACGTCCGCCGCGCTCGCGCTGCGGGCCGCCGAGCGCGGCCGCAAGGTCGTCGTCCTCACCATCGACCCGGCCCGCCGGCTCGCCCAGTCGATGGGCATCGAGCAGCTCGACAACACCCCTCGCCCGGTCATCGACGTCGATCCGGAGGCCGGCGGTGAGCTCGACGCGATGATGCTCGACATGAAGCGCACCTTCGACGAGGTGGTGGAGAGCCAGGCCACGCCGGAGAAGGCGAAGCAGATCCTGGAGAACCCCTTCTACATCGCGCTGTCGAGCTCGTTCGCGGGCACCCAGGAGTACATGGCGATGGAGAAGCTCGGGCAGATCAAGCGGGACGACGACTACGACCTGATCGTGGTGGACACCCCGCCCTCCCGCTCGGCGCTGGACTTCCTGGACGCCCCGGAGCGGCTGTCCAGCTTCCTCGACGGCCGGTTCATCCGGCTGATGCTGGCGCCCGCGCGGGGTCCGGCCAAGCTGATGTCCGCGGGCTTCGGGATGATCACCCACGCCCTCACCAAGATCCTGGGCGGCCAGGTGCTCACCGACCTGCAGACGTTCGTCGCCGCGCTCGACACGGTCTTCGGCGGCTTCCGCCAGCGCGCGCAGAAGACCTACGCGCTGCTCCAGGCGGACGGTACGGCGTTCCTCGTCGTGGCGGCGCCGGAGCCGGACGCGTTGCGCGAGGCGGCGTACTTCGTCGAACGGCTCAGCGAGGACCGGATGCCGCTGGCCGGGCTGATCGTCAACCGGGCCAGCCCCGCGCCCGTCGGCGATCTCTCCGCCGACGAGGCGATGACGGCCGCGGTGCGGCTGCGCAAGCGCGAGCCGGGCTCACTCACGGCCGGGCTGCTGCGGCTGCACGCCGACCGGAGCCGTCTGGTCGAGCGGGAGGCGTTGCTGCGCGAC
>DASTDJ010000341.1:0-3639 GCA_035710425.1 Nocardioides sp. | reverse complement strand
GGAAGCCCTCGTAGACCAGGCCGGCGTCGTAGAGCCGCTTGAACGCCC
This sequence comes from Nocardioides sp., assembly GCA_035710425.1. Lineage (GTDB taxonomy): Bacteria > Actinomycetota > Actinomycetes > Propionibacteriales > Nocardioidaceae > Nocardioides. The sequence continues at coordinate 3,591 of DASTDJ010000341.1, read as the reverse complement.
AGATCACGCTCTCCATGTACTCGGGGTTCAGCGTCCGGTAGTCGTTGTCGAAGTCCACCCACCGGGCCTGCCGGGTGACGTACGCGCGCCACTCGCCGGTGTACTTCATCACGGAGTCGCGGCACCGGGCGTTGAAGGTCTCGATCCCGAGCTCGAGGATCTCCTCCTTGGTCTTGATCCCGAGCTGGCTCATCGCCTCGAGCTCGGCCGGCAGCCCATGGGTGTCCCAGCCGAACCGTCGCTCCACCCGGCGCCCGCGCATGGTCTGGTAGCGCGGGATCAGGTCCTTGACGTAGCCGGTGAGCAGGTGGCCGTAGTGCGGCAGCCCGTTGGCGAACGGCGGGCCGTCGTAGAAGACGAACTCGTTGGCGCCTTCGTCGCCCGCCTCCCGCTGCTCCACGGAGGCCCGGAAGGTGTCGTCGTCCTTCCAGTAGCCGAGCACGCGCTCCTCGATCTCCGGGAAGTTCGGGGTCGAGCTCACGGTGCGGTGGGCGCCGGTGGAGACCTTCGGGTAGGTCATGGATTCTCCTGCGGTACGTCGTCGGGGCCTGCTCGGTTCTTGGGCCACGAGGACGACGTCTGCCGCGGTACCACCTCGCTTGCCGGTCCCTCGGGACCGACCGCTTCATGTCGGCTGTGACGGGCCTACCCGTCCGGTTCTACTGAGGCTGGTCGGCCCGTTCTTCCGGAGGCTCACCGCTGATAACGGCTCTTACGCCTGTGCTGCCAAGAATACGGGTGCCGATCCCTTCGACACCAATCACAATCACCTCATGGCAGACCGCAAGTTCCCGGACATGTGGGTCGATCCGGAGGACGACCCGCGCGAGTCGGGTGAGCCCTCCGCCGGGGAGATGGGCGTGCTGGTCGACTATCTCGACCGCTACCGGATGACGTTCGAGATGAAGTGCGAGGGCCTGGACGCCGAGCAGATGGCCCGGCGCTCGGTGCCGCCGTCGACGATGTCGCTCCTGGGCCTGGTCCGGCATCTTGCCCGCGTCGAGCACTCCTGGACCCGGCGGGTGCTCGAGGGCCGGATGGAGCTGCCCCGGCTCTACCGCACCGAGGAGGACCGCGACCTCGACTTCAACGGCGCCGTCGCCGACGACGCCGTGGTCGCCGACGCATGGGCGTCGTGGCGCCGCGAGGTCGACCACGCCCGCCGCTACCTCAACGGCGTCGACTCACTCGGTGAGCGGGTGCTCGTCGACGGCGAGGCCGTCGAGATCCGCGACATCGTCGTCCACCTCATCGAGGAGTACGCCCGCCACGTCGGCCACGCCGACCTGCTCCGCGAGTGCATCGACGGCCGCACCGGCCAGTAGCAACGCCCGGATGGGTGGTTTCGAGGCTCAACCACCGTCAGTCCGGTGGTTGAGGTGCGAGCGCAGCGAGCCTCGAAACCACTACTACAGTGGATGCTCGTGACTGACGCTCCTGCGACCGCCTGGGGCCACGGCCTCGCCACGCTCGACACCGACGGCAACGTCCTCGACGTGTGGTTCCCTGCGCCCGCTCTGGGCGAGCCCGACGGCTCCGACGCGCCCGCCGAGCTGACCGCGCTCGAGGGCAAGGACGATCCGCGCGCTGTCGTCCGGGAGGTACGCCGGGTGGTCGTCGCCGACCTGCAGTCGCCCGTCGCCGGGGCGGAGGACGCCTGGCTGCGGCTGCACCTGCTGTCCACCCGCCTGGTCGCGCCACGAACGATCAACATGGACGGCGTCTTCGGCGCGCTCACCAACGTCGTGTGGACGTCGGCGGGGCCCTGTGCCGTGGCCGGCTTCGAGGTCACCCGGGCCCGCCTGAAGGCCGCCGGCGAGCACGTCTCCGTGCACGGCATCGACAAGTTCCCGCGGATGGTCGACTACGTCGTGCCGAACGGCGTACGCATCGCGGACGCCGACCGGGTCCGGCTCGGCGCGCACCTCGCCGAGGGCACCACCGTGATGCACGAGGGCTTCGTCAACTACAACGCCGGCACGCTCGGCACCTCCATGGTGGAGGGCCGGATCTCGGCCGGCGTGGTCGTGGGCAACGGCTCCGACGTGGGCGGCGGCGCCTCGATCATGGGCACCCTCTCCGGCGGCGGCACCGAGGTGATCTCGGTCGGCGAGCGCTGCCTGCTCGGCGCCAACTCCGGCATCGGCATCTCCCTCGGCGACGACTGCGTCGTGGAGGCCGGCTGCTACGTCACCGCCGGCACCAAGGTGACGATCTCCGACATCGAGGGCAAGCCCAAGGTGATCAAGGCCGCCGACCTCTCCGGCGCCGCCAACGTGCTGTTCCGCCGCAACTCGGTCTCCGGCGCCATCGAGGCCGTGCCGTGGAAGCGCGAGGGCATCAAGCTCAACGCCGACCTGCACGCCAACTGAGCAACCACCACCCCGCCACAATTGCCCCCGTGAGCAAGAGGGTGGGTGGCGCGCTGCTGGCGGTCGCCGCGCTGGTGGTCGTCGCGGCCGTCGGCTACGGCGTGCTGCGCGGCACCGACTCGCTCTTCCCCGCCTCCGACGAGTGCACCGTCGAGGTCGACGGGCACCAGGTGGACCTCACCGTCGAGCAGGCGGAGAACGCCGCGCTGATCACTGCTATCTCCGTACGCCGCGGGCTGCCCGCCCGGGCAGCGTCGATCGCGCTGGCGACGGCGTACCAGGAGTCCGACCTGACCAACCTCGAGTCCGGTGACCGCGACTCGCTCGGGCTCTTCCAGCAGCGGCCGTCGCAGGGCTGGGGCACCCCGGAGCAGATCCTCGACCCGGTCTACGCGACCAACACGTTCTACGACGCGCTCGCCGAGGTCGACGGCTACGAGTCGCTGGAGATCACGGTGGCCGCCCAGGAGGTGCAGCGGTCCGGCTTCCCCGACGCGTACGCCGACCACGAGGCCGACGCGCGCGCCCTCGCCTCCGCGCTCACCGGCAACTCGCGCGCGGCGTTCGGCTGCGACATCGACGACGACGCCGACGAGGTCAGCACCGAGCTCCGGAAGAGCGGGCTGACCGAGCGGGCCGACGTCGTCCGCCAGGAGGCGCTCGGGGTCTTCGGAGACCTGCAGCTCGGCGGCTTCGCGCCCGGCGGCGTCCGCGACGGCCACATGCCGGGGTCGACTCACTACGAAGGCAGGGCCGTCGACATCTTCGTGCGGCCGATCAGCGCCGACAACAAGCAACGCGGCTGGGCGATCGCCCACTACCTCGTGGCCCAGGCCGAGCGGCTCGACATCCAGACGGTGATCTTCGACGACAGGATCTGGCGCGCCGGTGACGGCGAGGGGTGGCGCGACTACGACCCGCCGTCACGCTCCGGCGATCGAGCGATCCTCGAGCACCGGGACCACGTCCACGTCGACGTCTTTCCCTGACGGTGACCAGCCCGGCGGGCCGAGCACGTAGCCGACCCGCGCCCGCCAGGTACGCGCGGCGCGCACGTCGCGACCGATGTCGGCGTACTGGCCCCACTCCAGCTTCAGCAGGTGGTAGGTGCCGACCGGCTTGGTCAGCCCGTACGTCGGCCGCTGCCGCTCCTCCACGAACGTGCCGAACAGGCGGTCCCAGACGATGAGGATGCCGCCGTAGTTCTTGTCGAGGTACT
>DASTDJ010000340.1:0-5770 GCA_035710425.1 Nocardioides sp. | reverse complement strand
AGTCGGCGCGTCTTGGCTCGGGTGAAGGGTCGAGTCGGCGCGTCTTGGCTTGGGCGGGGTTCCGAGTCGGCGCGTCTTGGCTTGGGCGGGGTTCCGAGTCGGCGCGTCTTGGCTTGGGCGGGTTTCCGACTCGGCGCGTCTTGACCGGGTCGTGCGTCGAGTCGGCGCGTTTTGACCCGGGCGGTTTTCCGACTCGGCATGTCTTGACCCGGGCCGTACGTCGAGTCGGCGCATCTTGACCCGAGCTGTTCTCCCGACTCGGCGCGCCTCACGCCACCCGTGATCCGAACTTCTGTCGTGCTTCGAGCGCACCGGAACGCAGGCGCGCGTCCGCATCTTGATGCCGTCCAAAGAGGTTCTCGGAGCCGAAGACACCCACGACCCACCCCTCGTCGCGGACGGCCTCGCGCCGCGACCGGTCGTGCTCCCTCTGCTCGTTGGACGAGTGCCACTCCTTGCCGTCGTACTCCGCGGCATAGCGGAGATCGGGGTTGGCGATGTCGAGAATGGCGATGAGGGCACCACCGTGATGCACCTCGAGCTGCGGGTGGGGAGTCGGAAGATGTGCCTCGATCCATCGCAGTCGGAGGATCGACTCACCCGGAGACTGCGCACGCCCGTCGCCGAGGGGGCCGACCGCGCGCAGCACAGTGACCCACCGCATGCGCCTGAAGCGTTCGATGCCATCGAGGAACTCGTTCTTGTCGACTCCGATGGCGAGCATCGCGTCAATGCCTGCGATCGCTTGGTCGGTCCATCGGACGCGGCCGAGGTCCCAGGCGGTGCGGAGCGGTGTCGTCACCCGCAGACCACCGACCTCGATGACCTCGGAATCCTTGAGGTTGCGTTCCCCGCTGTCGGTGAGGCCGTTGCGAAGCCGTCCACGCCCAGCAGGTCTGAACACGGAGATCGGCCGCAGCTCGAGGTGCTCGTTGGGAGCGAGCACCATCTCCGCGCCAAGCAGCCATCCAGCGTGCCGATCGCACACCACGCAGTCCTCTGGGACCACCAACGACAGCGCCTGGCATCTCAGTCGCGTTGAATCCCCGGCCTGCGCAGCCAGGAACACGCCCTTGATCGGTCGGCGGAGGTAGCCGTTGCGAACCAGCCAGGTGAGTTGCTTGGAGGGGACGCCCTCAGCCTTCGCCTCCATCGTGGTGAACGGCCGTTCCAGCGGCAGCGGAGATGAGGAGTCCAGGAAGGCGAGTCCTTCCAACTGCTTGAGGTCCATGAAGGAGTTGTAGGTCGCGCCGGGCGATCTCGCACCCGGTCATCCACAGGTCCCTGGAAGGCGGGCGCCAGGATGCGCCGACTCGACCGTCTGGGGCAGTGATGATGCGCCGACTCGACGTTCTGCGTTGGCGAGGATGCGCCGGCTCGACCGTTTGGGGCGGTGAGGACGCGCCGACTCGAACGTCTGGGGCGGTGAAGATGCGCCGAGTCGGCGATCGATCAGAGGCGGGAGGCGGCCTGCTGGTCGAGGAACCAGATCGTCTCCTCGGCGCCGGTGACGCCGCGGGCGGGGAGGTCGTGCAGGTCGCCGTCGGGAGCGAGGGCCGCGGCGACGGCATCCGCCTTGGCGTCCCCGCTGACCAGGAACCACACCGAGCGGGCGCGGTTCAGAGCGGCGAAGGTGAGGCTGACGCGCTCGGGCGGGGGCTTGGGTGAGCCGGTGACGCCGACCGCGATGCCGGTGTCGTCGAGGGCCGGGTGACCCGGGAACAGCGAGGCGACGTGGCCGTCGGGGCCGAGGCCGAGCATCACCACCTCGAACTCGCCGGCGCCGTGGTCCCTGATCGTCGCGGCGTACGCCGCCGCCGCGGCCTCCACGTCGGGCGCATCGTCGGTCGAGGGCATCTCGTGCACCTGGGTCGCGCCGACGGCGTCGAGGAACGCCTCGCGGGCACCCTTCGCATTGCGGTCGGCGGAGTCGGCGGCCACGAACCGCTCGTCGCCCCACCACACCACGACGCGGCCCCAGTCGACGCCGGACTCGGGGGAGAGCCGGGCCAGCTCGCGGTGCACCGCCTCCGCGATGCCACCGCCGGTCAGCGCGATCTGTGGTTCGTGCCCGGCCGCCTGTGCGTCCGCCAGGCGCGACAGCAGCTCACCGGCCACGGCGGTGGCCAGCGTGGCGGCATCGGGCTGCACCTCGACCCGTGGCGCCCTCATGCGCGGGAGGTCCGGTTCATCCGCTTCACCGTCGCGGCGTAGATGTCGTCCTCGTCGAGGTGCCGCAGCTCCTCGGCGAGCAGCTCGGGCAGGTCGCGCCGCTTGAGCGCGATCGGTCGGTCCGGCCGGCCGGGGCTGCTGAACGTCGCCAGCTTGCCGTCGTAGCGGGTGATCCGGATCGGGCCGTCGGCGGTGTCCATCACCACCTCGGTGATGCCCGGCCCGGAGGACCCCGACCGCTCGACCTTCACTCGCAGCCGCAGCCCGAGCCAGGCGGCCAGCAGGTCGGCGCTGGGGCTGATCCGCTCCGCCTTCACCGAAGCGTGCGTCACCTTGAGCTGGTGCTGGTCGAGCGCAGCAGCCAGCAGCGCCCGCCACGGCGTGATCCGGGTCCAGGCGAGGTCCGTGTTGCCCTTGACGTACGACGCGCACTGGATGTGCATCGCCTTCGACTTGCCGCGACGGGCCGCTGCCGCATCGGTGATCCGCCGCTGCGCCAGGGCACCGAGCGGATCGTCGGCCGGGTGGTCGGGCGCGTCACCAGGCCACCAGACGGCGACCGGCGAATCGGGGAGCAGGAGCGGCAGCACGACCGACTCGGCGTGCTTGACCACCTCGCCGGTGAGCCGGATCAGTGCGGTCTCGCCGGTCCAGCCGGCGCCGGTGCCGACCTGCGCGTTGACCTGCGCCGATCCGCGGGCGTCGCCGAGGATCACGCCGAGCACCCGGGCGGGGTGCTCGTGCGAGGCCTGCTGGGCGGTCTTCATCGCGGTCTCGGCATCCTCCTCGGCGACGACGATCACCAGCGTCATCACCATGCCCATCGCCGGGCTGCCGGCGCGGGTGCGGGCGCGTACGAACTCCGCGGCGATCGCCGACGACGTGGTGTCGATGAGCTCGATCACGGCCGCCTCCAGACCCTGCCGTCGCGGGCCAGCATCTTGTCGGCCGACTCCGGACCCCACGTGCCGGAGGCGTAGGCGTCGGGTCGGCCCTTGCGCTCCCAGTGCTCGAGGATCGGGTCCAGGATCTGCCAGGACAGCTCGACCTCCTCGTGCCGCGGGAACAGCGGCGGATCGCCGAGGAGCACGTCGAGGATCAGTCGCTCGTAGGCCTCGGGGCTGTCCTCGGTGAAGGAGCCGCCGTAGGCGAAGTCCATGTTGACGTCGCGGATCTCCATCGAGGGGCCGGGCACCTTCGACCCGAACCGCATCGTCATCCCCTCGTCGGGCTGCACCCGGATGACCAGGGCGTTGTGCGTGAGCTCCTCGGTCGCGGATGCGGCGAACGGCTGGTGCGGCGCGCGCTTGAACACCACCGCCACCTCGGTGACCCGGCGGCCCAGGCGCTTCCCGGTGCGCAGGTAGAACGGCACGCCGGCCCAGCGACGGGTATCGACCTCGAGCTTGATCGCCGCGTAGGTCTCGGTCCGCGAGGTCTGGCGGATGCCCTCCTCGTCGAGGAACCCACCGACCTTCTCGCCGCCCGCCCAGCCGGGCGCGTACTGGCCGCGCGCGGTGCTCAGGTCGAGCCGGCGGGGGAGAGTGACGCTGGAGAGCACCTTCTGCTTCTCGATCCGCAGCGCCTCCGCGTCGAACGACGTGGGCTCCTCCATGGCGACCAGCGACATCAGCTGCAGGAGGTGGTTCTGGATCACGTCGCGCGCGGCGCCGATGCCGTCGTAGTAGCCGGCCCGGCCACCGATGCCGACGTCCTCGGCCATGGTGATCTGCACGTGGTCGACGTAGTTGGCGTTCCAGAGCGGCTCGAACATCGTGTTGGCGAACCGGATCGCCAGGATGTTCTGCACCGTCTCCTTGCCGAGGTAGTGGTCGATCCGGAACACCGTCCCGGTCGGGAAGACCTCGTCGAGCGTCGCGTTCAGCTCGCGTGCGGACGTCAGGTCGTGCCCGAACGGCTTCTCCACGACCACCCGCCGCCACGAGTCCCCGCTCGGGTCGGCCAGGCCGTGCTCCTTGAGCTGGCCGACCACGTCACCGAAGAAGCCCGGCGGGATCGCGAGGTAGAACGCATGGTTGCCGCCGGTGCCGCGCACCTGGTCGAGCTCCTCGATGGTGCGCCGCAGGTGGTCGAAGGCGGCGTCGTCGTCGAAGTCGCCCGGTACGAACCGGAACCCCTCGGCGAGCTGCCGCCAGACCTCCTCACGGAACTCCGTGCGGGCGTGCGCCTTCACCGAGTCGTGCACGATCTGCTCGAAGTCCTGGTTGGCCCAGTCGCGGCGGGCGAACCCGGTGAGCGAGAACCCGGGCGGCAACAGACCGCGGTTGGCCAGGTCGTAGATCGCCGGCATCACCTTCTTGCGCGACAGGTCGCCGGTGACCCCGAACAGCACCATCCCGCACGGGCCTGCGATCCGCGGCAGGCGCCGGTCCTCCGCGTCGCGGAGCGGGTTGGTCCAGCTCACTGCAGCAGGGCCCGTCGTACGGCGTCCAGGTCGCCCGGGCTGCTGACGTGCAGTCGGAGGACCGGTCGGCCCTTCTTCGCCAGCACCCGGCCGTCACCGACCGCCTGGGCGGTGAGGAACTCGTGGAACGTGAACGGCCGGTCGGGCACCGCCAGGTCGGCCTCCGGCTGGCCGGTGACCTGCAGGTAGACCCCGGTCGGGGGGCCGCCCTTGTGGTACTGGCCGGTGGAGTGCAGGAACCGCGGACCCCAGCCGAACGTGACCGGCCGGCCGGTGCGCCTGGCCAGCCCGTCGCGTACGTCGGCGAGCGCGGCGTCACGGTGCCGGTCGAGGTAGGCCTGGACCGCGACGTACCCGTGCCCCGCGTCGAGCCCGTCGAGCAGTGCGGTCACCGCGTCGGCCGCGGACGAGCACCCGTCGGGGAGCCAGCCCTCGCTGGCGTAGACCGTGATCGGGCCGTCGGTGAACGCGGGCGTGGGGCTGGTGCCGCCGCCCTCGAGCATCTCCCGCGCGGCCGCCTTGGCGCTCTCGACGTCGGGCTGGTCGAACGGGTTGATGCCGATGACCCGACCGGCGACGGCGGTGGCGTACTCCCAGAGCAGCATCTGCGCGCCCAGCGGCCCGTCGACCGCCGCGTGCCACCCCGACGCCGGCTCCTTCGCCACGTCGTCGGGGCCGTAGCTCACCAATACGGAGTCGGGCGTGCTCGGGTCGAAGTTGGGGGCGTCGCGGCCGCCGACGACGACCGGGAGGATGCCTTTGTCGTCCTTGCCGGTCGACTCCGCGACGAGCTGCTCGACCCAGTCTCCGAGGTGGGCGTACGCCGCCCCGGCATCGGCCAGCACGAGCTTGTCGACCCCGGCGACCGCGGCGGAGCCCAGCAGCGCGCCGAGGCGCAGGCCGGGGTTGTCCTCGGAGTCCTGCTCGAGCTGCGAGCGCAGCGCCTCCGCCTCGTCGAGAAGGCCCTCGATGTCGGCGCCCGCGAGGCCGCTGGGGACCAGCCCGAACGCCGTGAGCGCGGAGTAGCGGCCACCCACGCGCGGGTCGGCCAGGAAGACCCGGTAGCCGGCCGCCCGGGCCGACTCCTCGAGCGGCGACCCGGGGTCGGTCACGATCACGATCCGCTCGGCGGGGTTGATGCCGACGTCGGCGAACGCCTTCTCGTAGGCGCGT
>DASTDJ010000339.1:0-2392 GCA_035710425.1 Nocardioides sp. | reverse complement strand
CGCCACGGCGGGCAGCTGGGCCGTTCGTGCGTCCGGGTCAGGAGGCGTTGGCGAGGGCCACGGCAGTCGCGACGACGCCCTGGCCACCGGCGGCGCAGATCGAGATGAGCGCACGGCCCGACCCCTTCTGGTCCAGCAGCTTGGCGGCGGTGGCGAGGATCCGGCCGCCGGTCGCGGCGAACGGGTGGCCGGCCGCCAGCGAGGAGCCGTTGACGTTGAGCCGGGACCGGTCGATCGACCCCAGGGGCGCGTCGAGGCCGAGCCGCTCCTTGCAGAACACCGGGTCCTCCCAGACCTTCAGGGTGGCCAGCACCTGGGAGGCGAACGCCTCGTGGACCTCGTAGAAGTCGAAGTCCTGCAGCGACTTGCCCGCGCGGTCCAGCATCCGCGGCATCGCGTAGGCCGGCGCCATCAGCAGCCCCTCACCGCCGTGCACGTAGTCGACGGCGGCGGTCTCGTACGCCGTCAGGTAGGCCAGCACGGGCAGGTCGCGCTCCTTGGCCCACTCCTCCGAGGCGAGCAGCACCACCGACGCGCCGTCGGTCAGCGGCGTCGAGTTGCCGGCCGTCATCGTGGCGGCCTCGCCCTTGCCGAAGACCGGCTTGAGCTTGGCGAGCTTCTCGGCGGTCGAGTCGGCGCGCAGGTTGGTGTCGCGCTCGACGCCACGGAACGGCGTGACCTGGTCGTCGAGGAAGCCGGCGTCGTACGCCGCAGCCAGGTGCTGGTGGGAGGCCGCGGCGAGCTCGTCCTGCTCCTCCCGGCCGATCTGCCACTCGAGCGCGGTCAGCGCGGCGTGCTCACCCATGGAGAGCCCGGTGCGCGGCTCGCCGTTCTGGGGGATCTCCAGGCCGATGTCTCCGGGGCGGATCTGGCCGAGCGCGGCGAGCCGGCCCTTGGTGTCACGGGCGGCGTTGACCTTGACCAGCTTCTTGCGCAGCTTGTCGCTGACCGCGAGCGGCGCGTCGGAGGTGGTGTCGGTGCCGCCGGCGATGCCGACCTCGATCTGGCCCAGGGCGATCTTGTTGGCGACCTGGATGGCCGCCTGCAGACCGGTGCCGCAGGCCTGCTGGATGTCGGTGGCCGGGGTCTCGGGCGAGAGCTTCGAACCGAGCACCGACTCCCGGGCCAGGTTGAAGTCGCGCGAGTGCTTGAGCACGGCGCCCGCGACGACCTCGCCGAGCCGCTCCCCCCCGAGCCCGAACCGGGTCACCAGGCCGTCGATGGCGGCCGTGAGCATGTCCTGGTTGGACGCGTCGGCGTAGACGGTGTTGGAGCGGGCGAACGGGATCCGGTTGCCGCCGATCACGGCGACCCGACGGGTGCTGGAGTTCATGCATCCATCCTCTCCGCCGGACGCCCACGAGAGAAGGCAATGAGGGGCAGGTCACGAAATGTGGACTCCGAGTTACACATGGAGTTACATGGCTAGGCGTGACAGGTTCGTGTCACGCACGCCCACGAGACCTCCCGGAGGACACCACCCCCATGAGCGACCGCTACCAGGGCTTCACGCAGACGCCCGTCGGCAAGCTGCTGGTCAAGAACCTGGGCCTTCCCAACCCCACGAAGCTGGATCGGTACGAGGAGGGCGCGCCGCTCGTTGACGGCACCGTGCTGGTGGGCGGCCGCGGCCGGCTGGCCGAGTCGCTGCCCGGGCTCCTCGACCTCCTGGGCATCGCCTCCGCGCAGGCCCAGGAGGAGGGCACCCGCTACAAGGGGCTGGTCTTCGACGCCACCGGGCTGCAGGCCTCCTCCGACCTCACCGCGCTGCGCGACTTCTTCACCCCGCTGATGCGCAATCTCGAAACCTGTCCGCGCGTGGTCGTCCTCGGCACCCCGCCGGAGCAGGTCAAGGGCGCCGAGCGCGTTGCCCAGCGTGCGCTCGAGGGCTTCACCCGCAGCCTCGGCAAGGAGCTCGGCCGCGGCGGCACCGTGCAGCTCGTCTACGTCGCCGAGGGGGCCGAAGCCGCCACCGCCTCGACCCTCGGCTTCCTCCTCTCCCCCAAGTCCGCCTACGTCTCCGGCCAGGTGATCCGGATCGGTGCCACCGGCGAGACCGACGCCGCCGAGGTCAACGACCTGCTCCGGCCGCTCGCCGGGAAGGTCGCCCTCGTCACCGGCGCCAGCCGCGGCATCGGTGAGCAGATCGCCCGGGGGCTCCACCGGGACGGCGCCACGGTCATCGGCGTCGACGTGCCCCAGGCGGCCAGCGAGCTGCAGACGGTGATGAAGGAGCTGGGCGGCGACCACCTCACCCTCGACATCACGGGCAAGGACGCACCGCAGCGGATCGCCCACCACGTCAAGGAGAAGCACGGCGGCGTCGACGTCGTCGTCCACAACGCCGGCATCACGCGCGACAAGAAGCTCGCCAACACCGACGAGGACCGGT
>DASTDJ010000338.1:0-3089 GCA_035710425.1 Nocardioides sp. | reverse complement strand
ATCAAGGGCTACTGCGAGGCCTAAGCGACGATCTCCTCGAGCGCGGCGACGGCCTGGTCGACCTGCTCGGGCGAGGTGGCGATGCTCGGGCCCAGCCGCAGGTAGGAGCGCTGGTACGGCGTGGCGCTGGCCACCACGCCGCGGGTACGCAGCTCCTGCACGGTGTTGGCGGGCGGCCTCCCTGCGACGTCCACGCACACGATGCCGGCCGAGACATTGGGGTCGGTCGGCGTGATCACGGTGAGCCCGTCGATGCCGCTCAGCCCGTCCTTGAGCTGCGTGGCCTGCTCGACGGTGCGGTCCACCACCCGCGCCCGGCCGATGCTCTGCTGGAACTCGAAGGCGTCCTTGGCCGCCCACTGGTGCTCGAAGGCCTTGTAGCCGCCGGCGGTGAGCCGGGCCGGGCCCTCGGGTCCGGAGAAGGAGGGGATCAGCTCGGTCAGCGGCTCCCAGTCGCTCGCCCAGAGGATGCCGGTGCCTCGCGGCCCGAACAGCCACTTGTGGGTGCCGGTCGCCAGGAAGTCGCAGCCGAGGTCGGGCAGGTCGACGTCGACCGCTGCGAACCCGTGCACGCCGTCGACGCAGAGGGTCACGTCGTCCCGGAGCCCGGCCGCGATCTCCTGCACCGGCACCCGCACCCCGGTGCTGGAGTGCACCCAGGTCAGTGCGACCACGCGGGTCCTCGGGGTCACGGCGTCCAGGAGCCGCTTCGTCATGTCGTCGGCCGTCGCGGTGGCCGGGTCGTCGTAGAGGTCGACGCGGGTGATCCTCGCGCCGGTCCGCAGCTCCAGGAGCCGAAGTGCATCCTCGGTGGAGAAGAAGTCGTGGGTGGTGGTGAGCACCTCGTCGCCCGGGCGCAGTGTGAGCCCGCCGTACATCGTGGCGATGCCCATCGTGGTGCTGTCGGTCAGCGCGTACTGCGACGGGTCACCTCCCGCGAACACGGCTGCTGCCTCGCGCACCGCCTGCTCGCTCGAGTGGCCGGTGAGCAGTGCGTCCTCGGTGTCGCGGCCAAGACGCTCGCGGTGGTCGGCGATCGCCGCGTCCAGCAGTCGGGTGTGGGGCGAGAGGACGAAAGCGGCGAACTGTGCCAGCTCCGGGTCGAGCAGGAACTGGGCGCGGACGGAGTCCCAGTCCTGAGGGTCCCAGGCGCCAGGGTCCGGGGCGGGGGACGCCGATGAGCCGGGTCGGGAGGACGGAGCGTCGTCGGAACAGCCCGCGACCAGGGCGGCTCCTCCGGCGATACCGGCGCCGAGAAAGAGGCGTCGAGTGGGGGTGTGCATGGGCACATCGTGGGAGGCTGACCGCATGTCGGCAAGCACCGAAGTGGATGTCGTGGTGATCGGTCAGGGGCCCGGGGGCGAGTACGTCGCCGCCAACCTCGCGAAGGGGGGCCTCGACGTAGTCGCCGTCGAGAGCCGCCTCGTGGGTGGGGAATGCCCCTACTACGGGTGCGTGCCCTCGAAGATGATGCTGGCCGCCGCCGCGTCCCTCGACGAGGCGCGCCGGGTGAGAGGCAGGGCCGGGACGGCCGAGGTGCACCCGGACTGGACGCCGGTCGCGGACCGGATCCGCGACGAGGCCACCGACGACTGGGACGACACGGTCGCGGTCAAGCGGCTGCAGGACGCCGGGGTGACGTTCACGCGCGGCACCGGCCGCTTGGTGGGGGACCGGCAGGTCGAGGTCGGCGACACGACGTACGTCGCGAAGCGTGGCGTGGTGCTCAACCCCGGCACCGACCCGGTGATCCCGCCGATCGAGGGGCTCGCCGACACGCCGTACTGGACCAACCGCGACGTGGTCCAGCTCAAGGAGCTCCCGGGCTCGCTCCTGGTGATCGGCGGCGGCGCGATCGGGGTCGAGCTCTCGCAGGCGCTGCACTCGTTCGGCGTCGACGTCACGATCCTCGAGCTGGCGCCGCGGCTGCTCCCGCCCGAGGAGCCCGAGGCCGCAGCGGCCTTGGAGAAGGCCCTGACCGGCGCCGGCATCCGGGTCCTGAGTGGCGTATCGATCTCGTCGGTCGCCTACGCCGACGGCGGCTTCACCGTCGACCTCGGCGACGTGTCGGTGACCGGCGACAAGCTGCTCGTGGCGACCGGTCGGAGGCCGAAGTTCGCCGAGCTCGGGCTGGACACCGTCGGCCTCGATCCGGACGCGCGGAGCATCGAGACCGACGAACGGATGCGCGTTACCGACGGACTGTGGGCGATCGGCGACGTCACCGGCAAGGGCGCGTTCACCCACATGTCGATGTACCAGGCCGCCGTCGCGGTCCGCGACATCCTCGGTGAGGACGGCCCCTGGGCCGACTACCGCGCGGTGCCGCGGGTGACCTTCACCCATCCCGAGGTGGCGTCCGTGGGCCTGTCGGAGGCGCAGGCGAAGGAGAAGGGCATCGACGTCCGCACCGCGCTGGACGAGGGCCTCGGGACGCGCGGCTGGATCGTCCAGCAGGGCGGCTTCATCAAGCTCGTGGCCGACCGCGAGCGTGGGGTCCTGGTGGGGGCCACCGTGGTGGGCCCGAGCGCCGGTGAGATCTTCTCGATGCTGGTGACGGCCGTGCACGCGGAGGTACCGGTGGCGACCCTGCGCACGATGCACTACGCCTATCCCACGATGCACCGTGCCGTGGAGTCGGCCGTGAACGGGTTGGACCTGGCCTGAACTGGGCATATGGGTGACATAGGGTCGGCGTGGCAGGACACGCCACCCGGACCGCTCTCGGAGGTACGACGATGTCCCAGGATCCAGCGCACGGCGACACCAGTGATCGGCTGTTCACCGCCGAGGACCTCGAACGGTTCGCCCGTCAGCAGCTCGAGGAGTCCGCGCAGCCGGCCCCGGCGAAGGTGCAGGGCGACCCGCTGAGCGACCCCATCCCGGGCTTTCCCAGCTCGCCCCCGCCGTCCGGCCCGCCGCCCGCGCAACAGTCGTGGCCGCAGGCGGTGCGCACCGACGACACGATCCAGGTGCCCGCCGTACCCGCTGCCCCGCCCTCGGCGCCGCCGCCCCACGCCCCGCCGCCCTCTGCGCCCCTGGAGGAGCCGCGTCGGTTCATGACGGCCACGGACTTCCTCGACCGTCGC
>DASTDJ010000337.1:0-6916 GCA_035710425.1 Nocardioides sp. | reverse complement strand
ACACCGAGGTCGGCGCAGTCTCAGTGCTGATAGGTCCCGTGCACGATCGCCCGGGCAGCGGTCTTGAACGCCAGGTTGAACGACACGACTGCGGGGGAGGCGTCGGAGTCGACGCCGAGCGACGGCTCCTTCACGGCGTGCACGACGAAGAAGTAGCGGTGGACCTGGTCGCCCTCCGGCGGAGCGGCACCCATGAAGGCCTTGCTGCCGCCGTCGTTGCGGCACATGAAGGCGCTCCCAGGGAGGTCGGCGCCCTCGGCGCCGACGCCGGTGTCCAGCGAGGTCACGTCGGCCGGGAGGTCGACCAGCACCCAGTGCCAGAAGCCGCTCGGGGTCGGCGCGTCCGGGTCGAAACAGGTCACTGTGTAACTCTGCGCCTCCGGCACAGCCTCCCAGGACAGCTGAGGTGAGGTGTTGCCCTTCGCGGCCACCTGGTCGTCCTTGAGGGGCTGTCCGTCGGTCACGTCGGCGCTCGTGACACCGAACGACGGCACCTGCGGGAGCAGCTCGTAGGGATTCGGGCTGACGGGTCGTTCGAGGCTCATGGCGGCCACCGTAGTCCGCGACCCGGGAGCCGTCACGGCTCGGCGGGTCGGCATCCGCGATGATGGCGGGCGTGGACGAGCTGCCGACGTACCCCTCCGGGCTGCGACTCGAGGGACGCCGGGTGGTGGTCGTCGGGGGAGGGCACGTGGCCCAACGCAGGGTGCCCCAGCTGATCGCGGCCGGCGCGGACGTCCACGTCGTCTCACCCCAGGTCACGCCGTCCATCGAGGGGCTGATCGGCGCCGGCGAGGTCACCTGGCTGCGGCGCGGGTTCGAGGACGCCGACCTCGACGACACCTGGTACGTCGTGGCCGCCACCGATGACGTCGAGGTCAACGCGCGGGTCTCCGGGGCGGCTGAGGAGCGCCGGATCTTCTGCGTCCGGGCCGACGACGCCACCAAGGCCACGGCCTGGACACCGGCCGTCGGCTCCGCAGCGGGGGTGACCGTCGCGGTGCTCGGCAACCGCGACCCGCGCCGCTCGGCGGCGGTGCGCGACGAGATCCTGGCGGGCCTGCGCGAGGGCACCATCACCGCCCGCCACCAGCGCGGCCACGTCCCGGGCGTGACCCTGGTCGGCGGTGGCCCGGGCGATCCCGACCTGATCTCGATCGCCGGCCGCAAGGCGCTGATGGAGGCCGACGTGGTGGTGGCCGACCGGCTGGCGCCCCGGGAGCTGCTCGGCGAGCTGCCGCCCGACGTGGAGCTGATCGACGTGGCCAAGCTGCCGCGGGGCCGCTCGGCCCAGCAGGCGGAGATCAACCGCCTGATCGTCGACCGGGCCCTGGCCGGCAAGCGGGTGGCGAGGTTCAAGGGCGGCGACAACTTCGTGTTCGGCCGCGGCTTCGAGGAGGTCATCGCCTGTCGCGAGGCGGGCGTCTCCGTGACCGTGATCCCCGGCCTGACCAGCCCGGTCGCGGTGCCTGCTGTCGCGGGGATCCCGATCACCCACCGCGGCATCGCCCACGAGTTCACGGTGATCTCCGGCCACCTCCCGCCGGGCGACCCCGAGTCGCTGACCGACTGGGGCGCCGTCGCGCGGCTGCGCGGCACGCTGGTGCTGATGATGGCGGTGGGCAACGCGCCCGCGATCGCCGAGACGCTCGTGGCCGGGGGTCGTCCTGCCGACACTCCCGTCGCCGTCGTCTGCGACGGCACCATGCCGGCCGAACGCACCGTGCTCGCCACGCTGGGCTCGCTGGCCGAGGACCTGGCCGCGGCCGACGTACAGCCTCCCGCGATCATCGTGATCGGACAGGTCGTCGCGGTCGCGCATCCCGAGCGCTACGCCTGATGGCCCGGCGCGTCGAGATCGACCGGGCCGACGACGAGCGGCTCACCGACTACCGCGATTTGCGCGACGTCACCCTGCGCAAGCACCTCGAGGCCGAGCACGGCCTGTTCCTCGCCGAGGGCGAGAAAGTCGTACGCCGCGCCGTCGAGGCAGGTTTCGAGCCGCGGTCGTTCCTGATGGCGCCGCGCTGGCTCGACGGTCTTGCCGACGTGCTCGACGCCTCCGACGCCCCCTGCTACGTCGTCAGCGAGGCGCTGGCCGAGGAGGTCACCGGCTTCCACGTCCACCGTGGAGCACTCGCCTCCCTGCACCGGCGGCCGCTTCCCGAGGTCGCGGACGTCCTGTCCGGCGCCCGCTCGGTGCTGGTGCTCGAGGACATCGTCGACCACACGAACGTCGGCGCGATCTTCCGGAGCGGTGCGGCGCTGGGGTTCGACGCCGCGCTCCTCTCGCCGCGCTGCGCGGACCCCTTCTACCGGCGGGCGATCAAGGTGGGCATGGGGGCGGTCTTCACGACGCCCTGGACCCGCCTCCCAGACTGGTACGACGCCCTACCCACGCTCTCCGGCCAGGGCTTCACCACGGTCGCGCTCACGCTCGCCGACGACGCCGTACCCATCGAGGCGGCCGTCGCCGGGCTGGACCGGGTCGCGCTGGTGCTCGGGTCGGAGGGGCACGGCCTGTCTGACCGCTGGGAGTCAAGCGCCGACCGCCGCGCGGTCATCCCCATGCGCCCCGGCATCGACTCGCTCAATGTGGCGGCCGCCACCGC
The DNA here is from genome assembly GCA_035710425.1 of Nocardioides sp. Taxonomy (GTDB): domain Bacteria; phylum Actinomycetota; class Actinomycetes; order Propionibacteriales; family Nocardioidaceae; genus Nocardioides. Next base: position 4,304 of record DASTDJ010000337.1, on the reverse strand, counting down.
CGTGGCCTGTTACGTCACTGCTCGCCGCTGAGGTCGCGGGCCGGTTTTGTACCAAGCCGCCGTCTCTGCCGTTTGGTCACCAACCGCACCCTCCGGGGCCGATTTCCTGTCGTTGGTGACCAAACGGCAGCCCCGGAACCCCAGCGGTCGCGGGTTTGTACCAAGGACCTACGTCGGCCACTCGGGCGGGAACTCGTCGGCCAGCTTGTCGTGCTGCTTCTGCAGCTTCTTGCGCAGCTTGGTCGGCAGCCGGTCGCCGAACACGGTGCCGAGCGTGTGGTCGGTCTCGTGCTGGAGGCAGCGGGCCAGCAGCCCGTCGCCGCTGAACGTCACCGGCTCGCCGTCCAGCCCGAAACCGTCGACGGTGGCGTGATCGGGCCGCGGACACTCGACGAATGCGCCGGGCAGCGACAGGCACCCCTCGTCGGCCTCCTCGAGCTGCCGGTCCTTGCCCTCGGGCAGGGTCAGCACGGGGTTGCAGACGACTCCCACCACTCGCTCGCCCGAAGCGTCGGGGCAGTCGAAGACGAACATCGCCACGTCCTCGCCGATCTGGCAGGCCGCGAGGCCGACGCCGTCCGCGGCGTGCATGGTGGCGACCATGTCGGCGGCCAGGGCGCGCAGGGCGTCGTCGAAGGCGGTCACCGGCTGCTGGGGCCGGTGCATCACCGGCGTGCCCCACCTGGTCATCGGGCGGACGGTGCCTCCCTCCGGCAGCGGACCGTACGGCGCGTGGGGCTCCTCGGACATGGCGCGGAGCCTAGACGGCAGGGGCTCGCGGGCTGTGACCCGACCCACTTCCGCCGTTGTAGCGGTGTGTGTAACTGCGAGTTACATTATCCGCATGTCCCTGATGAACAGCCTCAAGCCGGGAGGCCGTCACGGCGTCCCCGGCAGCGCCTCGCGCGACCCGATCGGCTATCTGGTGGCCGGCCTCAACCGGCTCGCCCAGAGCGACCTGATCGACAAGGTGCGGCTGCGGAAGCCGGCCGAGCAGGTCGTGTTCAGCGTCACCCGGAGCGGGTTCAAGACCGTCACCAACGCCGGCCGCACCTTCTCCCGTGCGGGCAAGCGGGGACAGAAGGGCGTTCGGGTCCCTGCGGCCCAGCCGAAGGGCGTGTTCGACCTGACGCCCACCGAGGACGAGCAGATGCTCGTCGACGTCGTCACCGAGTTCGCCGACGAGGTCGTCCGCCCGGCGGCCGCCGAGGCCGATGAGACGTGCGAGGCGCCCGAGGCCCTGCTCAAGGCCAGCCTGGAGATCGGGCTGCCGATCCTCGGGGTGCCGGAGTCGCTCGGCGGCATCTCCGAGGAGCGCTCCGCCATGGCCGGGACGCTGGTGGCCGAGGCGCTCGCAAAGGGCGACATGGGGCTCGCCGTCGCCACCCTGGCACCGGGCGCGGTCGCCACGGCGATCGGGCTCTGGGGCACCGACGAGCAGCAGCAGACCTACCTGCCGGCGTTCACCGGCGACGACGTCCCGGCCGCGGCGCTCGCGCTGATGGAGCCGGCCGTCCTCTACGACGTCTTCCGGCCGACCACGACCGCGACCAGGACCGCCGACGGCTACACCCTCGACGGCGTCAAGACGCTGGTCGCCCGGGGCGCGAGCGCCGAGCTCTTCATCGTCGGCGCCCTGCTCGACGACAAGCCGACGCTGTTCCTCGTCGAGTCGTCCACCGAGGGGCTGAGCATCGAGGGCGACCCCGCCATGGGCGTCCGCGCAGCGTCCCTCACCCGTCTGGTCCTGAAGGACGCCACGGTCCCGGCCGAGGCGGTGCTCGGCGAGACCGACGGCACGACGTACGCCGAGTGCGTGCGGCTGTCGCGGCTCGCGTGGTGCGCCCTCGCGGTGGGCACCGGCCAGGCGGTGCTCGACTATGTCACGCCGTACGTCAAGGAGCGCCAGGCCTTCGGTGAGCCGATCGCGCACCGCCAGTCGGTGGCGTTCATGGTCGCCAACATGGCGATCGAGCTCCAGTCGATGCGGCTGCTGACCTACAAGGCGGCCGGCCGCGCCGCCGCCGGCAAGGACTTCTCCCGCGAGGTCGCCCTGGCCCGCAAGTTGTGCGCGGAGAAGGGCATGCAGATCGGCCTCGACGGCGTCCAGCTGCTCGGTGGGCACGGCTTCGTCAAGGAGCACCCGGTGGAGCGCTGGTACCGCGACCTGCGAGCGATCGGCGTCATGGAAGGAAGTGTGCTGGTCTGATGATCAACCTCGAGGACCCCAAGAAGTTCAGGGCACTGGTGGGTCAGGCCCACCAGGTCGCGATGAACATGCTCCGCCCGATCTCCCGGAAGTACGACCTCGCGGAGCACGAGTACCCCAAGGAGCTCGACATGCTCGCGGCGATGATCGACGGGCTCTCCGAGTCCGGGGCGAGCGAAGGAGCTGGTGCGGCCGGCGTCCGCCGCGACGAGAACGGTGACGACGCCAAGGTCAAGAACGGCGCCAACCTCGCGTCGGTCATGTCCATCGCCGAGATGTGCTGGGGCGACGTCGGGCTGCTGCTCTCGATGCCACGCCAGGGCCTCGGTAACTCGGCGATCGCCTCGGTCGCCGACGACGAGCAGCTGAAGCGGTTCGACGGCGTCTGGGCGGGCATGGCGATCACTGAGCCGGAGTTCGGCTCAGACTCAGCCCAGATCCGCACCACCGCGGTCAAGGACGGCGACCACTACGTCCTCAACGGCGAGAAGATCTTCGTCACCTCCGGTGACCGCGCCGACCACATCGTCGTCTGGGCCACGCTCGACAAGGACCTGGGCCGGGCAGCGATCAAGTCGTTCGTGGTGGCCAAGGGCACGCCGGGCATGGAGGTGGAGCGGCTCGAGCACAAGCTCGGCATCCGCGCCTCCGACACCGCGACGATCCGGTTCGAGAACTGCCGGGTGCCCGCCGAGAACCTCCTGGGCTCCCCGGAGGTCGACACCAACCAGGGCTTCGCCGGTGCGATGGCGACGTTCGACAACACCCGGCCGCTGGTCGCGGCGATGGCCGTGGGCTGCGCCCGCGCCTCTCTCGACCTGACCCGCGACCTGCTCGCGCAGGCGGGCGTGGAGGTCGACTACGACCGGCCGGCCCACACCCAGCCCGCGGCGGCCGCCCGGTTCATGCAGATGGAGGCCGACTGGGAGGCGGCGTACCTGCTCACGCTGCAGGCGGCGTGGATGGCCGACAACCGCCAGCCCAACTCGCTGGAGGCGTCGATGGCCAAGGCCAAGGCCGGGCGAGTCGGCTCCGACATCACCCTTGGCTGCGTGGAGCTCTGCGGCTACGTCGGCTACAGCGAGACCGAGCTGCTGGAGAAGTGGGCGCGCGACTCGAAGATCCTGGACATCTTCGAGGGCACCCAGCAGATCCAGCAGCTGATCGTGGCGCGCCGGGTGCTCGGGCTGTCGAGCGCTGAGCTCAAGTAGCGCGCTAGGCCCGCTTCGGTGCCGGGAGCTTGGCCCCCGGCACGGAGCGCTTGACCGGCTTCGGCTCGGGGATCACCGGGTCGGTGGCCGGGTCGTGCTTGGCGATGTTCTTGGCGACGTCGGCCGGCGTCGGACCCGCGTGCTTGTCCTCCGGGCGGGGCCGCCGCTCCTCAGGCGTGGGTGTCGTCGCAGGCTTGGGGTGCGGTCCCGTGAGCCGGCTGCGCACCGCCTCCACCGTGCTCACGATCCGGGGCCCGGCGGTCTCGACCGCCCGGCCGCCCACGTCCTTGCCGACCCGCACCGCCCCGGTGACTGACTTGATGAAGGCATCGACAACGGATCCGGACATGGGAGCTCCTTAGAGCTAGAGGTCAGAGGTCGTGTCGCCGATTCAAGCACGTCGCCCAAGCCGCTTGCCCGTCAGCGAGGGGTGACGGTCGCGCTGTCGGTCAGCCCGGTCCCGCCGCCCCGGAAGGCCGGGCGATCAGGTACGCCGGTTCGCGGTGCCCCGCGTCGGCGAAGGCGGCGGAGACCCGGGCGCGTACGTCGTCGACCCGGTCCCGAGCCACGAGTGCGATCGCCGAGCCGCCGAAGCCGCCACCGGTCATCCGGGCACCCAGGGCGCCCGCTGCCAGGGAGCTGTCGACCGCCGTGTCCAGCTCGGGTGCGGAGACCTCGTAGTCGTCGCGGAGCGAGACGTGTGAAGCGGTCATCAGGTTCCCCAGCTCGGACCAGTCGGAGGATTCGAGCGCGGTCACCGCCGCGCGGACGCGGTCGTTCTCTGTGCGGACGTGGCGCAGCCGGCGCGGGTCGCCGCGTTCGGACTCGGCCCGCCGGTCGGCGTACCCGCCGTCGGCGTGGCTGTGGTGCACGCGCGTGTCGAT
>DASTDJ010000336.1:0-4331 GCA_035710425.1 Nocardioides sp. | reverse complement strand
TCGAGATCGCCGAGGAGGCCGCCCGGATGGTCGGCCTCGACATCGCCGGCATCGACTTCATCTGCCCCGACATCACCGAGCCGGTGCGCGAGACCGGCGGCGCGATCTGCGAGGTCAACGCGGCTCCGGGCTTCCGGATGCACACCCACCCGACCATCGGGGAGCCGCAGTTCATCGCCAAGCCGGTCGTCGACATGCTGTTCCCGCCCGGCGCCACCTCGCGGATCCCGATCGTGGCCGTCACCGGCACCAACGGCAAGACGACCACCTCGCGGATGATCAGCCACATCTTCAAGGGGATGGGTCGCAAGGTGGGGATGACGTCCACCGACGGCGTCGTCATCGACGAGCGGCTGCTGATCCGCTCGGACGCGTCCGGACCCCGGTCCGCCCGGATGGTGCTGCAGAACCCTCGCGTCGACTTCGCCGTCTTCGAGGTCGCCCGCGGTGGCATCCTGCGCGAGGGTCTCGGCTACGAGCGCAACGACGTCGCGGTTGTGCTCAACGTCCAGCCCGACCACCTGGGACTGCGCGGCATCGACACCGTCGAGCAGCTGGCCGACGTCAAGGCGGTGCTGGTCGAGGCGGTGCCGCGCAACGGACACGCCGTGCTCAACGCCGACGACCCGCTGGTGCGTGAGATGCGCCGACGCTGCTCGGGCCAGGTCGTGTGGTTCTCGATGGATGAGCCGGGGTCGGAGACCCGCGACATGATCGACGCCCACTGCCGGCGGGGCGGGAAGGCGCTCGTGCTCAACCCGTCCGACCGCGGTGAGATGATCGTGGTCAAGCACGGCCCGCGCGAGATGCAGCTGGCCTGGACCCACTTGCTGCCCGCGACGTTCGGCGGCCGGGCCCGGATGAACGTCCAGAACGCCCTCGGCGCCGCCGCCGCGGCGTTCGCGGCCGGCGCACCCCTCCACGACATCCGGCAGGGCCTGCGCACGTTCTCGACGAACTACTACCTCTCCCCCGGTCGTCTCAACGAGGTCGAGGTCAACGGCGTCAACATCATCGTCGACTACTGCCACAACGCCCCTGGCATGAAGATGCTCGGCGACTTCGTCGACCGGGTCGGCGAGTCGCTCGAGTCCTCCCACGAGCTCGCCCGCCCCTCCCGGATCGGCGTGATCGCCACCGCCGGCGACCGACGCGACGAGGACATGCGCGAGCTCGGTGAGATCGCCGCGCAGCACTTCGACGTCGTCATCGTGCGCGAGGACGAGGCGCTCCGTGGCCGTGAGCGGGGCGAGGTCGCCGGTCTGGTCGCCGAGGGCGTACGCCGGGCGATGGACGCCGGCACTCGCTGCAAGCAGGTGGAGATCGTCCTCGAGGAGATCGAGGCGGTCCGGCACGCCATGGCCCGCGCCAACGCCGGAGACCTGGTGGTCTTCTGCGTCGACAAGCACGCCGCCGTGATGGCCGAGCTCGAGCAGTGGTCCTCGCAGGCCCAGGCGGGCTCCGGGGTCAACGAGGAGGCCCCGGCCGCGGATCCGGACTTCACGCCGCCCGCCTGATCGGGAACCGTCGCGGCGCCGGCGGTGTACCAGGACCGGACACGGAACGGAGTACCGGATCAACGGGGCCGAGACCGACGCGACGATCGTCGCCCGCGTCCGCGCGGGTGACCGGGAGGCCTATGCCGAGATCGTCCGCCGTCACGCCCCGACGGCGCTGCGGACGGCGTCGCTGCTCGGCGCCGGCGCGGAGGCGGAGGACGTGGTGCAGGAGGCCTTCGTGAAGGCGTACGCCCGGCTCGACTCGTTCCGCGCGGGGTCGCCGTTCCGACCCTGGCTGCTGCGGATCGTCGCCAACGAGACCCACAACCTGCACCGAGGAGCGGGGCGCCGACGGGCGCGGGAGCAGCTCGCCTGGGCCCGCGCCGAGCGGCTCCTGCTCGACGAGGGACCGCAGGACTCGATGCTGTCGCGCGAGCGCCGGGAGATGCTGGTCGCCATGCTCCGCAGGCTGGCGGAGCGTGACCGCCAGGTGCTCGTCTGCCGCTACCTGCTGGGCCTGGACGAGACGGAGTCCGCCGCGGTCCTCGGCTGGCCGCGCGGCACCGTGAAGTCGAGGTCGAGCCGCGCGTTGAGCCGGCTCCGGGCCATGGCCGAGGAGGGACTCCATGCCTGAACGCGACGACCTGCTCGACGACCTCCACGAGCTCGGGAGGTCCGTGCCCACACCTCCTGCGGAGGGCATGGACGCGGCGGTGCTGGCCCGCCTGGACGGGCCCTCGGTGGCGCCGAGGCCGCGTTACTGGATGCGCGCCGTGGCCATCGGCGTCACGATCCTCGTCGCCCTGCTCCTGGCTCCTCCAGTGCGGGCTGGCATCGCCGACTGGTTCGGCTTCGGTGCCGTGAAGGTGCGCGAGGACGACGGCAGCACCGGCGCTGGGTCGACAGGTCCTCCGCAGCCGAGCGCCACGCCGGGCACCTCGCTCGAGGCGGCGGCCGCCCAGGTGACGTTCGAGGTCTTCGAGCTGCCCGGGCTGGGCACGCCGCTGGGCGCGGGGGTGTCGGCCGATCGACGCATCCTGTCGACCCAGTGGCGGCTGGTACGCCTCGACCAGTCCAGCAGCACGTCGTACACCTTCGGCAAGACGGCGGCGGAGGTCGAGCGCGTGCTGGTCAACGGGAGTGAGGCGCTGTGGTTCCCCGACTCCCACGACGTGACGATGATCGGGCAGGACGGCTCCGAGGTCCCGTCGACCCGGAGACCGGCGGGCCGGACCCTGATCTGGACCATCGGCGACACCACCCTGCGGCTCGAGGGCGACCTCACGCTCGCTCGCGCGGTGGCCCTGGCCGAGGGAGCTCGCGCGCTCGAGTGAGGGCGGAACCCGCCCGTCCTCGGCGGTGTACACCTAGTACCCCACGAGACAGGAGCGACCATGTCCCGACGTACGACGCTCGGCGCACTCGTGCTGGCACTGCTCGTCCTCGCCGCCTCGCCCGCTGCGGCGAAGGGACCGACCCGGCTCGAGATCCAGGACGTGCAGGGCGGGACGACGACGGTGCTCGACACCTCGCAGAGCCAGTTCTTCCAGCTCATGGAGCTGGTCGGCTGGCCCGAGGGTCGCAGCGCACCGCCCGGCCTCGACAGCGGCGCTCTCGAGCACGTCGCGACCCTGTCGTGGACGTTCGACGACAAGACGCCGCTGTGGATCGACCGGGTCTACACGGACGGCTCGGGAGACGCCTGGGTGCAGCGCCGCGACTTCCACGGCGGCAACGGCTCGGCCACCTGGGGGCAGGTGGACGCCGACGAGCTCGCCAGGCTGCTCAGCGCCGGCGAGAAGCCGGCGACCTCCTCCCTCCAGGCGCCGGTCGCTGCGTCCCCCGAGCTGGACGGCGCCACCGTGGCGTCCGCCGGAGTCGACGGTGCCCTCCCGCTCTGGTGGGTCGGCCTGCTCGCAGTGCCGGTGGTGGCCCTGGCACTCGCGATCGGGTGGCGACGCAAGCTGTCGGGCCGGCCGGTCAGCGATCGGTGACGGCCTCGCGGAACGCGCGGGTCAGCGTGCCCGCCTCCTCGTAGTCCAGCTCCGGGACGACCAGGGTGACCTGCGCGGACGTCGTCTCGTCGGCCCAGGCGCAGGTGAGCCCGTCGACCTGGTACCCCGCCGGGAGCGTGCCGCACGCCAGCGCACCGCCGAGGTCGCCGGCATCGAGCGCCTGCCGGTCCTCGATGCCGGCGTCGGCGAGGGCCACGTCGACGACCACCTCGGGGTTGTCGGCCAGCTGGTCGGCGTAGTCACTGGTCGGGTCGACGTTGAACCCGAGGTAGGCCAGGGTCGCGCCGTCGTCGCGTTCGTACTCCGCGAACAGCGGCGTCGTGCCCGGCTGTGCCCCTTCCTCCGCCCGGATCAGGTAGGCCTCGGCGTTGTCCTGGGCCGCGTCGGTGGTGACCCGGCTCCACCCCCCGGCGCTGTCCGGCGTGGTCAGAGTCGGCAGCGTGGCAGCCGCCGGCCTTGCCCTGGTGCCCGGGTCGTCGTCGGCTCCTGCGCCGCACCCCACCAGGAGCGCCGGCGCCAGCGCGAGAAGCGCACATCCGAGCGAGCGATCCCCATGTCTCACGTCAGGCATTCTGCAGCACCCGTCACCCCGGGTCACCGTGGGTCAGCCGTCGCGGGCCAGCCGGAACCCCTCACGGTCGACGCTCCGGTCGCTGTCGCCCAGCACCACGACCCCGCGCCGCCGGCCGACGTCGACGCCGACGAAGCTGCGGTAACCCGCGGTGCCGCCGTTGTGGAACAGCAGGTCGCCGTCCTTCCCGGACAGCTCGATCCATGCCATCGCCTGCTGCATGCGTCCGGACCTCGCCAGCGGCTG
>DASTDJ010000335.1:0-20016 GCA_035710425.1 Nocardioides sp. | reverse complement strand
CATGAAGGGCTACTACGGCCGCCCCGACGCGACCGACGAGTCGATCCAGGACGGCTGGTTCCGCTCCGGCGACCTGGCCCGCCGCGACGAGGACGGCTGGTACTACATCGTCGACCGGTCGAAGGACATGATCATCCGCGGCGGCTACAACGTGTACCCGCGCGAGATCGAGGAGGTCTTGATGACCCACCCCGGCGTCTCGCTTGCCGCCGTGATCGGCGTACCGCACGAGAGCCACGGAGAGGAGATCAAAGCCGTGGTGATCCGCAACAAGGACGCCTCGGTCACCGAGGACGAGCTGGTCGAGTGGGGCAAGCAGCAGATGGCCAACTACAAGTACCCCCGGATGGTCGAGTTCGTGGACGCCCTGCCGATGACCGCCACCGGCAAGATCCTCAAGCGCGAGCTCTCCTGACCCGATGGGAACCGGACCTGTCGTCGGCCTGGTGGCCGCCCTCGTGATGGTCGTGGTCGGCACGGTGTGGACCTTGCAGGGCCTCGGCTATCTCGAGGGCAGCTCGATGACCGGCGAGGACACCTGGGCGATCATCGGCCCGATCCTCGCCGGCCTCGGCGTCGCGCTCGGCATCGTCGTCGTCCAGAACAGTCGGCGGGGATGAGCTCGGCGCCGCGCTTGTCACACGCCGTCCACCCATCTCCTCACACGCTGCAACGGCGTGGAAGAGCAGTGAACGGCGTGTTACATGCGGCGGTACCGCTGGCCTATCGGTCGGACTTTCCGCGATCGCACCGTGCTCGGGTGGGCTGCGTGCTAGAACCGAAGCCCTGTTCGCAGCCGTCATGGAGGGTTGGGCGTGCGTCGTCTCGTGGTGCTCCTGGTGGTCGTGCTCGGCCTGTCGACGCTCGCTGCCGTGCCTGGATCGGCGCTGGCTGGGCCGGCGGCTGAACCCTGCCACGCGCTGGGGTCCGGCGACGTGCGTTACACATCACCGCCACAGAGCGGCTCCATTGAGTCAGGCGGTGAGGAGTGCTTCACGCTTCCCGACGGCAGTGGGACGGTCTACAACATCGCGGCCAACGTGCAGTACTTGTCCGCCTTCGAGGTGCGCGATGCGGACGGCGTACAGATCTGCGATGACAGCGGGCCGTGCCGCCTCGAAGGACCTGCGCCGTTCCACTTCCGGATGGTGGCGTACGCCCAGACGCCCTACGAGCTCCAGATATTCAGGATCACCGGTGACCACGGCTGTCCGCCGGTGGCCATTCAGCCGTTCGGCTCGACGCAGGAGGTCACGGGTCACCTCGATGGGGCTCTGGACAACTGCTGGAGCTTCGAGTTGCCGGAGGGTGGCGTCCCGCTCTTCAACTCCGCATACCCCGGCCGCGCGCAGCCTTATGTCCAGATGTACGACGCGGGGGGCGAGGAGCTTTGCCTCACGTTGTACACCGGCTGTGAAGGGGTCCCGGAGGCCACGAACGCGGTCGTGATCACCGGAGGAATATCGGGTCTGTTCGATCCACCGGGTGGCAACTATCGCTTCACTCTCGGGAACGCCGCGTCGTCGACCGGTTGCCTACCCGAGATGGACACCAGTTGGACTGCGCCGGCCGCGGCGCGAACCGCGCTGTCGAGCACCCAGCTCGACTGCTGGATGCTTCCTTCCTCGCCTGGTGAGCCCATCACCTTCGCGACCCGGGCACCGGCCGGCAATGTTCTTCAGCTCCTTCTGGACGCAGACGGACGCCTCGCCTGCAACGACGATCTCAAGGCGTGCCGCCCTTCCGGTCGCCCGCCCTACCGATACATCACAACCACGACCTACGCCGAGTTCAGGCAACGGGTCGCACCCACGACCTACCGCGCCGCGGTGCGGTCGTTGGCGGCGGGGTCCGGCTGCCCCTTGATCACGCCGCGACCTTTCGGGACGCCTGCCACGGACCGATATCCCGGGAACGGTTGCCGGCAGTTCGACGTGCTTCCCGGTCACGACTACTACGCCACGCCGGTCGACCCTCGGACGCGCCAGAAGACCTATGGGTCGGTCCTGGGCGTCGACCTCCGCAGCCCGGAACCCGGAGACGGGTGCTTTCCTGGCAGGCCGGTGTGCCACGGCCTCACGGGTGGTCGCCATTGGCTCATCGCCGATGTCATCGAGGCCGACACCGTCACGGCCCTCCATGACACCTCGGATCTCCGCGGCTGTGGACCACTTGCCACCGACATGACTCAGGCGACCGGCCCCCAAGCCCTGGCATCCGTGGACTGCTACGCCGTGGGTAGCGCTCCGGGCAACTTCGTCGGGGTGATCAGCACGGCTGCTCCGAGCCGTGACGATGCGGGTTACCGCATCGTCGATGCGTCCGGAAAGGCTGCCTGCGACTACTCGGACCACACTGGCTACTGCAAGTTGACCGGCCCGCCACCACACCGCCTCATGATCGGTGAGGGCTCCTCTGAGGCGTACGTGACAGCGGTCGTGGACGCCGAAGATCCTCCGGACTGCTCACCGGTCGCGCTCGGCCATCGGCGCGGGCGCCTGGTCCAGGTCACAGGTCAGGACCGCATCGCGTGCTTCACGGCTGCGACTGGAGGCGCGGACGGCGTTGAGACCGTGCACATGCAGCGCATCGGAGGAGACGGTGGGGGCCTGCTCGAGCCCTACCCGACCGCGGCGTGCCAGGATCCCGTCTGGTACCCCTCGCCATCCCACTACGCTCCTGCATCCACGATGATGTGCTCGCGACCGACACCTGCCGACTCCTATTCCTTCGTGGTGATCGGGGACGGTGGTCGCCAGACCTACTACGTCGAGCGCACGGCGCGGACCGAGGATCCTCATGGCAACAGCCTCACCCGGCTCTACGTTCGTGGGCTCCCCGGGACCAAGGGGCGCGCGCAGGTCGGCTCGACCCTGCGAGCGGTCCCCGGCCGGTGGATCCCCGACTACGGGAAGATCCGTTACCGCTATCAGTGGTTGCGGAACGACCGGGTGATCCCGGGAGCGAAGGGGTCCAGGCTCTTGATGAAGCGTCGGTACGCCGGATCTGAGGTCAGGGTGCTCGTCACTGCGACGTCGCCGCACTTCGACCCGGGCTTCGCTTTCTCGCCGCCGGTGAGAGTGCGTCGACGCTGACTGGCCGGCTCTACGCGAACGGGTCGGGCGTGGCGCCGGGGAGCTGGGTGAGCAGCTCGCGAGCCTGGGCGGCGACCTTGTGCTCGACCAGCACCTCGTACTTCGTCGCGACCACCTGGGTGACCGAGGAGAAGTCGCGCTGGCCGCGGGTCATGGCGTAGCCGAGCAGCGCCCAGATCACGCCGAACAGCGCGCCGATGAGGGCGCAGGACACGAGGATGCCGAGAAAGTCCTCCTCGGTGAAGAGCGCGAAGATGAGGCCGACGAAGATGCCGAGCCAGATGCCGGACAACAGGCCACCGAGCGCGACCCGGCCGGTGGTGAGGCGGCCGGTGATCCGCTCGATCCGCTTCAGGTCGGTGCCGACGATCATGCAGTGCTCGACCGGGAACTTCTGGTCGGCGAGGAAGTCGACGGTCTTCTGGGCGGCCGCGTAGTCGTCGTAGACGGCGAGCGACTGGGGGTACTCGAGCTTGAGCGGCGAGGACGGTACGGCGCCGCCGGCGCCGGGGGAGGACATGCTCATGGTGTCCAGTGTGCCGCCTGGGCGAGTGCGGAGCCATCCTGCTCACTAGCCTTCACGCATGAGCTCCCCCTACCTGCTGTCCTCCTCGACCGTGGTCGGCGCGACCCCTGAGGCCGCCTTCGACGGCGTTCTCGCGGCACCGCTCCCCGAGCTCTTCGTCGAGAGGTCCGGTCCGATCCCCCCGATCCGCGAGTGCACCGGGCAGGAGGGTGCATGGGGCGACGTCGGGCAGACGCGGACCGTCGTCCTCGCCGACGGCGGCCGCAACCTCGAGACCTTGGTGGCGGCGGACCGTCCGGGCAGCTATCGCTACCGGCTGACCGACTTCAGCGGCCCCATGAAGGCGCTGGTCCGCAGCATCGACGGAGAGTTCGCGTTCGCCGCCGAGGGGAACGGCACCCGAGTCACGTGGTCGTGGGAGATGCACGCGGCCAACCCCGTCGCCCGGCGGCTGCTCCCGGTCATGGGCTTCTTCTGGCGTCGCTACGCCGACAAGATGTGGCCGCGGTACGCCGCCAGACTCCCCGCCTGACCCCGCCGGTCACACATCCGATCCACCCCGAGGGACGGCGCGGACCACCCGTAGACTTCACGGCGAATCCCCGCCGTACCAAGGAGTCCGAGTGGCCCGAGTCGTCGTCGACGTCATGCCCAAGCCCGAGATCCTCGACCCGCAGGGCAAGGCGGTGCAGGGGGCGCTGCCCCGGCTCGGCTTCTCCGGCGTCACCGACGTCCGTCAGGGCAAGCGCTTCGAGCTCGAGTTCGACGGTGAGGTCACCGACGACGTGCTCGCCGAGGTGCACAAGATGGCCGAGACCCTGCTCTCCAACCCGGTGATCGAGAACTTCTCGGTCCACGTGGAGTCCCAGTGAGGGTCGGGGTCGTCACCTTCCCGGGTTCCCTCGACGACGTCGACGCGCAGCGCGCGGTCCGCATCGGCGGCAACGAGGCGGTGCCGCTCTGGCACGGCGACCACGACCTGCAGAGGGTCGACGCCGTGATCCTCCCCGGCGGTTTCTCGTACGGCGACTACCTCCGCTGCGGCGCGATCTCCCGGTTCGCGCCGGTGATGACCGAGGTGATCGAGGCCGCGGGCCGCGGGATGCCGGTCCTCGGCATCTGCAACGGCTTCCAGATCCTCTGCGAGTCCCACCTGCTGCCCGGCGCGCTGATCCGCAACGACCACCGCAAGTTCGTGTGCCGCGACCAGCGCCTGCGGATCGAGAACAACCGCACGCCGTGGACCGCGGCGTACGAGAAGGGCGCCGAGATCACCATCGTCCTCAAGAACGGCGAGGGCGGGTTCGTCGCCGACGAGCCGACCCTCGACCGGATCGAGGGTGAGGGCCGGGTGGTCGCCCGCTACCTCGACGACAACCCCAACGGCTCGATGCGCGACATCGCCGGCGTCAGCAACGAGCGCGGCAACGTCGTCGGCCTGATGCCTCACCCGGAGCACGCCGTCGAGCGGCTCACCGGCTCGGGCACCGACGGCCTCGGCTTCTTCACCACCCTCGCCTCCGAGGTCTTCCAGTGAGCCCCGATCGGTTGTTCCGTCGACTGGCGGTGACCGAGGCGATCACCTGGGCGCTGCTGCTCACCGGCATGTTCCTGAAGTACGTCACCGAGACGACCGAGCTCGGCGTCCGGGTCTTCGGCATGGTCCACGGCGTCGCGTTCGTCGCCTACTGCGTGACCACCGTGGTGGTCGCGGTCGACCAGCGCTGGTCGTTCCGGCGATCGATGGCGGCCCTCGCGTGCGCCGTACCGCCGTTAGCGACCGTGCCGTTCGACCGCTACGCCGAGGGGCGCGGCTGGCTCTCGTCGTCCTGGCGCCTCGCGGAACAGGCGCCCGAGAGACGTCTCGACGGCGTGATCGCCTGGCTGGTCCGCAACCCGCTGCGCGGGCTGCTCGCCGGGCTGGTCGCGGTCGCGGCCCTCACCGGCCTGGCGCTGGTGGCCGGTCCGCCCGCCTAGGGCCTAGTACTTGCCGGCCTTGAGCTTGGGCCAGGTCAGGTAGTTGGTGACGCCGGAGCCGGGCAGTCGCAGCTTGACCTGGTAGGCACGCATCACGATGCTCGTGCGGCCGTCGTACACACCGGAGATCCGCAGCTTGTTGGCCGGGTTGGCGGCGTTGAGCGCGCGCTGGACGCGACGGACGTAAGCACCCGTCGAGCCCACCTTCAGCACCGGGCTGTTGCCGTGGGTGTGCAGGCTGATCCAGTCGCGGCGGGACCAGTTGTCCGACGCCCTGAAGCCGCGCGCGGACTGCCAGGCCCGCACCGCGGCGACCGTGGCGCGGTTGTAGATGCCGCTGACCTTGCCCCCGAACACACCCCGCTCCTTGAGCAGGCACTGCAGCGCCCGCACCTTCGACGGCGGAGGGACCTTGTCACCGGCCGGCGGGTGCAGCGCCTGGTACTGCGTGAAGTTGACGTTCACTCCGCCGCAGTGCGTCTCCGGCGCAGCCTTGGAGCCCTTGCCGAGGTCGAGGAAGTTGCGGTCGATGTTGATCCGCACGCCGCCCCAGACCTCGTCGTGCCCGCCCTGGTACTGCTTGACCCGGTGCCCCGGCCGCCAGCCGTCCTCGCGGATGTATGACGTCGAGGTGTTGGCCACGCCGTCCCACCGGGCGATCCAGATCCGGTCCGGCAGCTTGAACGCGTTCGGCCGGTTCACCCTGGCGTCGTCGAGGGCCTTGATGCCGGAGCCCGCGCTCGAGTAGACGCCTGAGACGTAGTTGAGCTTGTGCAGCTGCTGGGTCCACGTGCTCAGGAACGCCAGCGCCGACTCACGGCAGTGCCGGTTGGTCGCGTCGAACCCCTCGAGGTCGTACCACAGCGTCGAGCCCTCCACGATGCCGAGCGCCTTCGCGTCCTTCACCGTCTTGATCGCCTCGGCGACGCCCATCCTGCGGGCGGTGGGGTAGCGGTTCGCGCCGCCCGGGGCCGGGCTGATCTTGAAGTCGTCGCGGTAGCGCGGGAAGCGCGGCTGGCAGGACGCCTGGGGGCCCAGCGTGATCGGCAACAGCCGCCAGCCCTTGCTGAGCTGGGTGGAGATCCACCGTCGCGTGAGGTTCGGTTGCTGGCGGCACGCCCGCGAGTCGCCGGAGATGTAGATGCCCACGGCCAGGAACGGCGAGTGCTGCAGCCAGCTGTTCATCTTGGCCTGGGTCGGGGCCAGGCACTGGTCGAAGCCGTAGCCCCTGAAGTTGCCCGGGGTGACCGGGTTGCGAGCGGCCGCCGCTCCGGTGAGGGCCGGCGCCGCGGCGGTCGGTGCCTCGGCGCGCGCGGCGTCCCCGAAGGAGGCCAGCAGGGTGACGGCGAGCAGGGTCGTCAGGGTGGCGGCGAGCGGGGCGCGCAGTCGGGCGGAACGCATGATCGGATCTCCAGGGGAAGGGTGTAGGTCCGTCGAGCCCGGTCACCTTAACCACACTGGTAACACCAGTAACAGGAGTTCGCGCGAACTACAAACCTGTAGTTCTCTTGGTGCCGCCTGAGGCCGCTACTGGCCGGGTGTCCACCCCGGCGGCGGGGGCGGCGGAGGCGGCCGCTGGCCCTGAGGCTGGGCGGGCGGGTAGGCCTGCGGATACCTCTGGTGGTAACCCTGCTGCGGATAACCCTGGGGAGCGGGCGGGTACGCCGGTGGGTAGCCGGGCTGCCGCTGCTGCACCAGCGGGCCGAGGGCCGTGCGCACCTCCGGCGGCACCGTCAGGGCGTACGCCGCGAGCGCGGGCAGGCACACCCACGCAGCGACCACCCAGCCGGTGATCGGGAAGGTCAGCGCGGTCGCGCCGACGAGCTCGACGTCGGGGAGCCGCACCGGTCCGAGGGCGACCTCCTCGCCGTTGATGATGCCCATCGCGATGAACCCCACGACCACCTCGGCCCCGAGCAGACCGAGCACGAGCGCCCGGTTGCGGCGGGCGTCGGACAGCATGGTCATGGCGACGCCGGCGGCCGCTCCGATCGCGACCACCATCAGGGTCGCCACGATCGCCGAGGCCTCGACGTCGTCGCTGTTGACGATGCCCACCAGCAGGGCGAGCGCCGCGACACCCGAACCGGCGGCGGAGACCATCACCGCCGACCGTGCCGTACGCAGCCAACCCTCGAGCGGGGGAAGGACCCCGCGGGTGCGCCGCTCCTGCGCCCGCGAGACCGCGAGCCCGGCGGCGGCACCGAGCACGAAGGTGCCACCGATGCCGGCCGCGCCCTTCCACTTCTCGAACGCCGGCCAGGTGAACAGCCCGTCGCCGTCGCTGGCCAGGGAGAACAGCCCGACCACCAGCACCGTGAAGGCAGCGGTGGCGAACACCCGGCGCCACGCGGGCGAGCCGCCGAACAGCCCGACTGCGGGCCAACCCACCACGACCAGCATCATCACGACGGTGACCAGGAAAACCGCGAAGAAGCCGAGCGCCTCGTCGAACAGCACGCCGTCGTTGGCGACGTCGTCGACGATGTAGCCGAGGAACGCGAGCACGCCGACCGCGGGCGCCGCGACGGCGCTGAAGCGGGCAGCGTTGTTCCAGAGCGGGTCGTCGGCGTGGCCCGGCTCCTCGTCCGCCTGCCGGGGTTGCACCGCCAGCGCGCAGCCGGCCAGGCCCATGGCGATGCCCACGCCGAGGCCGCCCTCGCCGAGCTCACCGACGTTGATCAGCTCGTCGATCAGCGCGGCCAGCACGCTGGCGAGGAACGGCACGTTGAGGCCGAGCTTCAGCAGCCGGAAGTGCGTGGGTCCCCAGGCCGGCACCACCCGCGCCTTGGCGACGTACGGCACCGCCAGCGAGGCCACCGACAGCAGCACCGAGATGACGACCCACCACTGCTCGCCGCCCTTGTAGTCGGCCTCGATGTGCCAGGGCATGCCGAGGGCGGCGAACAGGCAGAACAGCGCCGCGCCGTCCCGCACGTAGTCGGAGATCGGCCAGCCGATGAACGGGTTGACCTTCGGCACCACCGGCTGCGGCGGGTAGTAGCCCTGGGGCGGATAGCCCGGTGGCTGGTACGCCGGCGGCTGCTGCGGGTAGCCCTGCTGCGGATAGCCCTGCGGCGGCTGGTAGGCCGGGGGCGGTTGCTGCGGCGGCGCCGGCGGAGGGGGTTGGTACGCCGGGGGCCGCTGGTGCTGTGGCTGCTGGGGAGGTGCGGCGCCCTGCACGGGCTGACCGCAGTTGCCGCAGAATCCCCCTTGGCCGGCGTGCTGGGCTCCGCAGTGACCGCAGAAGTGGGGCATCCCGGGATCGCCTTTCGTGGTCGGTGCCGACGGCGTTTCGCCAGGGCAACCTATACCCGGCGTGATCCGTGCCAACCACCTGCCAAGGACGCCTCCTAGTCAATCCGGGCCATCCTCGTACCGCGTCCGGGTGAGATCGTCCGATTCCAGGCCCTCGAGCGGCGATCCCGGCGCACCCTCGGAACATGACCATCGAGTGGCAGGCGGCTTCGCAACCGCCGCCTGCCTACCACGACGACCCGAGCGAGGGCGGCCCACCACTGGCCAGCCCTGACGGGCGCTGGTGGTGGGACGGGAGCACCTGGGTCCCGCGTCCCGACCCCGAGCAGCCCGCGGCCTGAGGTCAGGAGCGCTTGCGTCGACGGTAGGCGCGGGCGGCGTAGCGGTCGTTGCAGTAGGTGCAGCAGTACCTGCGCGTGTTGCCCCGCGTCCGGTCGACGAACACGCAGCGGCAGGGGTCGCTGGCGCAGACCCCGAGTCGCGCGGTCCCGTGCTCGGCGACGTACGCCGCCATGGCTGCCGGCAGCCGCGCCTCGAGTGCAGCGATCCCGTGGAGGCCGACCCCCACCTGGAGCGTGAGGTGCTCGTCGTCGGGCTCGACGACGAGCAGGGGCACGGCGCGCGCCTTCTCGAGCAGGGGGTTGAGCTGCGCCACGGCTGCCTGGAGGTCCTCGGCCTCGAACACCTGTCGCAGTGAGTCGCGAAGACCACGGAGCCGGGGCAGGTCACGGTTCGCCAGCTCGGTGGCGAGGCCGTGATGTCCGGCCCGGGTGAAGGCGCCGGTCAGCCAGACCAGGTCGACCAGGCGGTCGGGTGGGTCCTCGAGCAGGTCCAGGGTGTTGACCAGCAGCAGCGCCAGCTCGACGTCGGACGCCGGGGTCGCGGTGTCGGCGAGCCAGTCCTGGGGGAAGCCGCCGGCTTCGACCTCCACGGCTCCCCCTGTCATCTGTCAGCGTCAGTTGCTTGACACCTCATGCTACCGACTCTACGTTCGTCAGTTGTATAGAACCCTTTACAAGTGACGCTCGTGGAGGTGCCCGATGGGACGACGTGGCTGGCTGGTGACGGTGACGATCGTGACGGCGGCTCTGATGACGGGCGGCGGAGCGAGCACGGCTGGCCCCGACACCGGTGGCCGTGCTCACGGTGGCCCGCACGTGGCGAGGGTGGTGGTCGAGGACGTCACGATCCGGGTGCCACGCCAGGATCCGGTCCAGGCCTACGTCGTCCGGCCGGCGGGTCACCTCAAGCGGAGCTCCGCGGCCGGCGTGCTGTTCCTGCACTGGCTCGGCGAGATCAACAACGACCGTGGTGAGTACCTCACCGAGGCGATCACGCTGGCCGAGCAAGGAGTGGTCTCGGTGCTGCCGCAGGGGTACTTCCCCTGGGTGCCCAACCCCGACGGCACCGCCGACGACGTGCGGCTGGTCAAGAACCAGCTCAAGGCGTTCCGCGTGGCGCTGAACCGGCTCGCGTCGGTCGACGCGGTCGACGAGTCGCGGATCGCCCTCGTCGGTCACGACTACGGAGCGATGTACGGCGCACTCCTGGCCGACAGGGACGAGCGGGTGTCGGCGATGGTGCTGCAGGCGCCGGACGCCCAGATGGGCAACTGGTTCGCCACCTTCTGGCTCCAGCTCGAGGGCCAGGAGCGCGTCGACTACCTCGCCCTCTTCGCGGACCTGGATCCGGTCGACCACACCGCGAGGCTCGGCTCCCACGTGCTGTTCCAGTGGGCCGGCGAGGACTTCTTCATCCCCGCCGAGGTCCGGGCTGCCTATGCGGCCAGCAGCCCGGCTGCCCAGGTCCGGCTCTACGAACGCGCCGACCACGAGCTCACCGACGCCGCTCGGGTCGACCGGCTCGCGTTCCTCGCCGAGGAGCTGGACCTGGACTGAGCCGGCCTCAGCCCGCCCGGGCCGGGCGTCGTACCAGGAACAGCGCAGCGGCCGTCGCCATCAGGGCGAGCAGTGCCGAGGTCAGGAACGCCTCACGGGCGCCCGGCAGGAACTCACCGGGTACGGCGCCCGCGGCGTACACCGAGGCGATGACGGCCAGGCCCACCGCGCCGCCGAGCTGCTGCATGGTCTGCATCAGGCCCGAGGCGGCGCCGGCGTGCTCCGGCTCGACCCCACCGAGCACGAGCACGGTGGTCGGCATGAACGTCAGACCGGCGGCGACGCCGTTGAGGAGCATCGGGCCCAGGATCGCCGCGGCGTAGGTGTCGCCGGCGCCCGCGGAGCTGATCCAGACGAAGCTCGCGACCAGCCCGAGCGAGCCGATCACCTGCATGCGCTGCGGTCCGTAGCGGGCCACCAGGCGAGGAGTGAAGCGCGAGATCGTGAAGATCCCGACGGTCAGCGGAAGGAACGCGAGACCGGAGGCCAGCGGGCCGAAGCCGAGCACCTGCTGGACGTACTGGACGGCCAGGAAGAACATCGACAGCTGGGCGCCGAAGACGAACGCGATCACCAGCAGCGCGCCGACCCGCTGCCGGTTGCGCAGCAGCGCCGGCCGCAGCAACGGGTGCGCCACCCGCCGCTCCGTGGCGACGAGGACCGCCAGCAGGGCGGCCCCCACCAGCAGCCCGCCCACCGTCCGGGCGGAGGCCCAGCCGTGGTCGGGTGCGCCGATCAGCGCCCAGACGATCGCGACCGCCGCACCGGTGGCGGAGACGGCGCCGACCACGTCGAACCGTCCCGGACGGCGCGGAGTCTCGGACACGAAGCGCCGCGCGAGGAGGAGGACCGCGACGCCGATCGGCACGTTGATGAACATCGTCCAGCGCCAGGAGCCGAGGTCGGTGACGACGCCGCCGAGCAGCAGGCCGAGCGTGCCGCCGCCGGAGGAGACCGCGGTGAACAGCGCGAGCCCGCGGTTGCGGGCGGCCTCGTCGGGGGCGCTGGTGGTGAGCAGGGCGAGCACGCCGGGGGCGGCCAGGGCGGCGCCGATGCCCTGGACGGCGCGCGAGGCGACCAGCATGGCGGGGTCCTGGGCCAGGCCGCCGGCGAGCGAGGCGAGGGTGAAGACGGCGAGGCCGATCTCGAACACCCGGAGCCGGCCGTAGACGTCGCCGAGGCGGCCGCCGAGCAGCAGCAGCCCGCCGAAGGCGAGGGTGTAGCCGTTGAGCACCCACGAGAGGGACGCGGGGCCGAAGCCCAGGTCAGCGTCGATCCGAGGGAGCGCGACGTTCACGACGGTCATGTCGAGCACCAGCATCAGCTGGGCGACGAGCACGATCGCCACACCGGTCGCCGCGCGGCCGGCGTTGGCCGGGAGCTCGGTCGGGAGCTCGGTGGTTCCTGCCGGACGGGTGCGGGCAGGGGTCAGTGCATCAGTGGACATGGATGGTGGTCCTGTTCTGGCCGGAGCGGCCGAGGTACGGTGTATCCGGAGGTTGACTCCGTTTCCTGGTCCACCATACGGAGACAGTCTCCGTTTAGCAACACTATTTCCCGACCGAGGTGAGGTTCCGTGCGTGCCGACGCGAGGCGCAACTACGACAAGATCGTCGAGGTCGCGCGCGTGGTGTTCCGCGAGCAGGGCTACGACGCGTCGCTCGACGAGGTCGCCCGCCGGGCCGGCGTCGGGCCCGGCACGCTCTACCGCCACTTCCCCAAGCGGGAGAACCTGATCGACGCGATCATGCAGGTGTGGGTCGACTCCGTGGAGGAGGCGGCCGAGAAGGCGCTCGCCTCCGAGGGGAGCCCGCACGACCTGCTGATGACGTGGTTCACCGAGTACGTCCGGCTGATCAGCCTGCACAAGGGCGGGCCGGCCAAGATCACCTCCGCGATGGACGACCCCGACTCGCCGATCCGGACCAAGTGCCAGGTGCTGCGCACCGCCGGGGGCCGGGTGGTCGACCGGCTGCGGGCCGACGGAGCCCTCCGCGACGATGTCGACGCGCTGCAGATCTCGCGCCTGGTGGGCGGCGTCGCGACGGTCGCCGACCAGGCCGACCTGGGCGAGGACGCCGTACGCCCGATGCTCGAGGTCGTCGCCGACGGGCTGCTGCGCTGACGGGTCGCTCCCGCCGGTAGATTGCTGCCGTGCCAGAGACCCGGACCGCGACTCTCGACACCGTCTCCGCCGCCTCCGAGGACCCCCACCGCGAGCAGCCCTGGGCCGACCTCGGGCTGAAGGCCGACGAGTACCAGCGGATCCGCGAGATCCTCGGGCGCAGGCCCACCAGCTCCGAGCTCGCGATGTACTCCGTGATGTGGAGCGAGCACTGCTCCTACAAGAGCTCGAAGGTGCACCTGAAGCAGTTCGGCGAGATCCAGCAGGAGACGCCGGTCGGCAAGATGCTGGCCGGCATCGGCGAGAACGCCGGTGTCCTCGACATCGGTCAGGGGTACGCCGTCACCTTCAAGGTCGAGTCGCACAACCACCCGTCGTACGTCGAGCCCTACCAGGGGGCGGCCACCGGCATCGGCGGCATCGTGCGCGACATCCTCGCGATGGGCGCCCGCCCCGTGGCGGTGATGGACCCGCTGCGGTTCGGGCCGCTGGACGCCGACGACACCCACCGGGTGCTGCCCGGGATCGTGGCCGGCGTCGGCGGCTACGGCAACTGCCTCGGGCTGCCCAACATCGGTGGCGAGACGGTGTTCGACCCGTCGTACCTCGGCAACCCGCTGGTCAACGCGCTCTGCGTGGGCGTGCTGCGCCACGAGGACCTCCACCTCGCCAAGGCCTCCGGCGTCGGCAACAAGGTGATCCTCTACGGCGCCCGCACCGGCGGCGACGGCATCGGCGGGGTGAGCGTGCTCGCGAGCGAGACGTTCGACGAGACCGGGCCCGCGAAGCGGCCCAGCGTGCAGGTCGGCGACCCGTTCATGGAGAAGCTGCTGATCGAGTGCACCCTCGAGCTGTTCGCCGCCGGGCTGGTCGCGGGCATCCAGGACCTCGGCGGCGCCGGGCTGTCGTGCGCCACCTCCGAGCTGGCCAGCGCCGGCGACGGCGGCATGCACGTCGAGCTCGACCTCGTGCCGCTGCGCGACAGCACGCTCGCCCCGGAGGAGATCCTGATGAGCGAGTCGCAGGAGCGGATGATGGCGGTCGCCGAGCCGGGCGACGTCGACGAGTTCCTGGCGATCTGTGAGAAGTGGGAGGTCGACGCGACGGTGATCGGCGAGGTCACCGACACCGGTCGCCTGCGCATCGACTGGCACGGCGAGTGCGTGGTCGACGTCCCGCCCCGGAGCGTGGCGCACGACGGGCCGACGTACGAACGCCCCTACGCGCGGC
Source organism: Nocardioides sp. (assembly GCA_035710425.1). Classification (GTDB taxonomy): domain Bacteria; phylum Actinomycetota; class Actinomycetes; order Propionibacteriales; family Nocardioidaceae; genus Nocardioides. Next base: position 5,907 of record DASTDJ010000335.1, on the reverse strand, counting down.
CGGCGTGGCAGGACGACCTGCAGGCCGACGACGCCGAGGCGCTGGCGCGCCCCGAGTCGGGCGACGAGCTCCGCGAGACCCTGCTCCGCCTGGCCGGCTCGCCCAACCTGTGCGACAAGTCGTGGGTCACCGACCAGTACGACCGCTACGTCCGCGGCAACACCGTGCTCGCGCAGCCGCACGACAGCGGCATGATCCGGGTCGACGAGCGCACCAACCTCGGCGTCGCGGTCTCGACCGACTGCAACGGGCGGTTCGCGAAGCTCGACCCCTACGCCGGCGCGCAGCTCGCGCTGGCCGAGGCCTACCGCAACGTCGCCACCGCAGGTGCCACGCCGCTCGCCGTCTCCGACTGCCTGAACTTCGGGTCGCCGGAGGACCCCGACGTGATGTGGCAGTTCGCGGAGGCGTGCCGCGGGCTGAAGGACGCCTGCGTGACGCTCGGCATCCCGGTCACCGGCGGCAACGTCAGCCTCTACAACCAGACCGGCGAGACCGCGATCCTCCCGACCCCGGTGGTCGCGGTGCTGGGCGTGATCGACGACGTCACCCGGCGAACTCCCTCGGCGTTCCGCGCCGAGGGCGAGCGGGTGTTCCTGCTCGGCAGCACCCGCGAGGAGCTCTCCGGGTCGGAGTGGGCGCACGTCGTCCACGGCCACCTCGGCGGTCGGCCGCCCGCGCTCGACCTCGCCGGCGAGCAGTCGCTCGCGGTGCTGCTCCGCGAGGCGGTCGGGCTGGTCACGTCCGCCCACGACCTCTCCGAGGGTGGTCTCGCGCAGGCGCTCGTGGAGGCGACGCTGGGCAACGACGTCGGCGCCTCGGTCGCGGTGCCCGGCGACCCGTTCGTGGCGCTGTTCGCCGAGTCGACCGGGCGGGTCCTGGTCACCGTCACGGACGATGCCGCTGACGGGCTCGTCGACCTCGCGCAGCGGCACGGCGTCGACATCACTCCGCTGGGCCGCACCGGCGGCGCGACGCTGTCGGTCGAGGGTCTCTTCGAGGTGCCGCTCGACGAGCTGCGCCAGGCCTGGACGACCACGCTGCCTGCCGTCTTCGGATGATCCACCGCTACGGCGACCACCCGAGCCAGCACGGCGAGCTGTCCCTCCCCGAGGGGGAACCACGGGGCGTGGTGGCGGTGATCCACGGCGGCTTCTGGAAGTCGGCGTACGGCATGGACCTGGGCCGACCGCTCGCCGCCGACCTGGTGTCGCGGGGATGGGCGGCCTGGAACCTCGAGTACCGCCGGGTCGGCGACGGCGGCGGCGTCCCGGAGACCTGCGACGACGTCGCCGCAGGGATGGGCCTGCTCGGCGACCTGGGCGTCGACCTCTCCACCGTGGTGACCCTCGGCCACTCCGCAGGCGGTCACCTCGCGGCCTGGGCGGCGTCGCGCGGCGGGGTGACCGCCGTGGTCTCGCAGGCCGGTGTGCTCGACCTGCGATCGGCGCACGCCGACGGTCTGGGCGGCGGCGCCGTCGAGGGGCTGCTCGGCCACGCGCCGTCGGACACCGACGACCGATACGACCCGATCCGCCAGGTGCCGCTCGGCGTACCGGTGTGGTGCGTGCACGCCCCCGAGGACGACACGGTGCCGATCAGCCAGTCGCGCGACTACGTCGCGGCGGCGCGGGCGGCCGGCGGCACGGCAACACTGGTGGAGGTGCCGGGCGACCACTACACCGTGATCGACCCCGCGTCGGAGGCGTGGGCGATGACCCTGCCGATCTTCGACGAGGTCTAGTAGACGAGCTCGATCTCGCCGCCGATCTTGGCGGTGCGCTTCTGCGGGGCGTCGATCTTGCCGACCGCGCCGTTGAGGTTGAGCTTGTACTCGCGCAGGATCTGCATCATCTTCGGCAGCTTGCCGTTGATGTCGAAGACCAGCGTCCCGGACGCCGCGCCCTCGTTGACCCGCTCGTTCAGGGTGCCCAGCGGCTTCTCGCCGTCGATGGTGCTGAGCTCCTTGTTGCCGACGACGTCGTAGCTGGCGATCGCCGCGTCGAGCTCGCCGGTGGCATAGAGCGCCAGGTTGGTCGCGACCGTCACCGCGAGCCAGGTGTGACCCTTCTTCACCCACTCGTTGACGACGTACGGGCTGGGGATCGCGGTGGTGTAGCGGCACTCGTACTGCTGGTAGATCAGGGCCTGGGTGAACCACTTCTTGGTGGGGCAGTCCTTGATCTTGATCTTGGTCTTCGGCAGGTCGTAGAGCGCCGCGGCCACGCCCTTGTCGAGCTTCCCGCTCTCGGCGTCGAGGGTCTGCGTCAGCCCGTCGTAGGTCACCTCGAGCGAGACGTCCTCCCCGCTGCCCTCGACGGCGACGTACTCCGCCGTCTTGCCGGGTCCGGAGTCGGGCGGGGTCAGGGAGTAGCGCTCGCCGCCGGTGACGAGATCGACCTCGAGCGGCTGGCGGTCGCCGAAGAGCCGGGTGATCTCGCCGAAGATCTTGTCGTTCTCGAACGACCACACGACGGGCACGAACGACCCGTCTCCGGGAGCGCTCCGCGCCGTGAGATCGGTCGTCTCGTCCTTGTCCAGCTCGGTGACCGGGTCGGCGAAGCTCACCGACAGCCGACCCGCCGGTGTGATCACGGCGGTGGGCTCGCCCGTCTCGAGGTCGCCGGCACGGCCCGAGACCTGGTCGCCCAGCTTGGTGTCGGGCGACTCGGGCTCGTCGTCGGAGCAGGCCGTCAGGGGCAGCAGCAGGCCGAGGGCGGCGAGTGCGAGCAGGCGCCGGCGGCCGGGGGATTCCATGGGGGACATTGTGTACGGCGGCAGGGTCACGCCGATGGCAGTACCGAGATCTTCTGCCAGATCTTGCGCGACATCCCGTTCGTGAGCTGCTCGATCCGGCTCACCGTCTCCAGCACGACGCTGTCCCGTGACTCCTCGGCGCAGAGCGCGGCGGTCTTGCTGACCAGGCTCAGCAGCTCCGAGCAGTAGTCGAGGTAGTGCTCCATCTGGGCGCGGTCGAGTCCCGGGTCGGGGCTCGCAGGGGTCTGCTGGAACGTCGGGTTCAGCCGCTCGGGGTCCTTGGTGAGCTGGTGCATGTCGACGATGTGCGCGAGCGACCGGAGCCGGTGCAGCAGCTCCAGGGTGTGCCCGCGCTGGATCCGCTCGGGCACCGTGTAGAGGAAGTAGAGCGCGATCGCGGCGTAGGCCAGGTCGTTGATGGAGGACTCCAGCAGGAACAGCCAGTCCAGCCCTTCGCCCGCACCCTCGTCGACGGCGGTGCGGGCCGCCAGCACCACGGCGGTCACGGTCGCCGCCAGCACGATCGCGACGCCGATCCGGCTGAGCGTCCGCACCATCCGGATCCGGCCCTGGATGCCGGCGGCGTCGCGGCCGACGTCGGCGGTGAGCTCGACCAGCTCGCCGGCCACCCGGCGCAGACCGCGCTCCGGGAACCGCGCCGCAATGCGTCCCTCGAGCCGCCGGACCGTGTCGAGCACCGGCTCCGCCTCGAGCCGCTCCAGCGTGGTCACGTGCTGAGCGTAGAGCGAGCTGACCCGCCACAGATCGAGCCGCGCGAGCGCAGCGAGCACCTCTCCGGTGATCGAGGTGCGAGGAGCGCTGGCTACGGAGCCTCGAAATCTGGCGGGTCAGCGAGGTGGAGCGGGTCAGCTGCTGCGGCGCATCGCCCTGAGCCCCACGACCAGACCGAGTACGGCGACCACGGCGGCTCCGGCGAACCCGGCGGCGATCGTGTCGGCGGGGAACGACCCGGCGAACAGGTGGCGGGCGGCCTCGACGACGTACTTCAGCGGGTTGAGGTCGGACGCGGTCTCCAGCCAGCCCGGGGCGCCCTCGAGCGGGAGCAGGACGCCGGCGAGCAGCAGCAGCGGGAACACCAGGGTCTGCTGGACGGTCCAGAACAGCCACTCCTGGTCCTTGCTGACCAGCGCCAGGGCGAAGCTGAGCGACCCGACGCCGATGCTGAACAGGCTCAGCATCGCCATGCAGACGATGATGCCGCCGAGGTGCAGGTCGAAGCTGAACGGCGTCACGACGGCCACGATGATCCCGGCCTGCATCAGCATCGGCACGACCTCCTTGAGCGCGCGGCCGACCAGGAGGCTGGAGCGGTTGAGCGGCGAGACGAGCAGCCGCTCGTGGGAGCCGGTGACGATCTCCTGGGTCAGGTTGGCGCCGGTGAAGCTCGCGCCCATCAGCGCGGTCATCGCGATGATGCCGGGCACGAACCATTGCAGCGCCGAGCCGTTCTCGACCTCGGGCAGCAGCGGAGCGAACAGCCCGAGGAACACCAACGGCTGAACCATCGCGAACAGCACCGAGGCGGGCTCGCGGAACACCGGCTTGAGCTCGCGGACCATCACGTTCCAGGTGTCTGCCACGAACCCCGGCGGGCGGTAGGCGACGGGCGTCGACGGCTGGGCGGGCAGAGTGGTGATGGTGCTCATGCGGCGGCTCCCTGGGTCACGGTGGTCTCGGCGGTCTCGTTGCTCTCGCGCAGGCTGCGTCCGGTCAGGTCGAGGAACACGTCGTCGAGCGTGGGACCGACGACCTCGATCCGGATCGCCGGCGTGCCGGACTCGGCGAGCGCGGTCACGATCGCCGGCGCCAGGTCGCGCCCGTGCGGCACCCGCACGGTGACGTCGGTGTCGTTGAGCATCACGTTCGCGTTCGCGATCCTGCGGGCCCTACCGGCGGCCGCCACAGCAGCGTCCCGGCTAGCGAAGCCCAGCGAGATCCGGTCGCCCAGCGCCGACTTCAGCCGGGCCGCGCTGTCGTCGGCGATCAGCCGGCCGTGGTCGATCACGAGCACCCGGTCGGCGATCGCGTCGGCCTCCTCGAGGTAGTGCGTGGTCAGCACGATCGTGGTGCCCAGCTCGCGGTTGAGCCGCTGCACCTGCTCCTGGAGGTTGACCCGGTTCTGCGGGTCGAGGCCGGTCGACGGCTCGTCGAGGAACAGCAGCCGCGGCGAGTGCACCAGCCCGATCGCGACGTCGAGCCGGCGGCGCTGGCCTCCTGACAGGGTGGAGACCGGACGGCGGGCGTGCTCGGCGAGGTCGAAGGCCTCGAGCAGCTCGTCGGCGCGGGCGTTCGCGGCCGCCCGGCCCATGCCGTGCGCGCGGGCCTGGCTGACGACCTCGTCGCGGCCCCGCTGCGCGTGGCCGGCGGCGTTGCCCTGGCCGACGTACCCGATCGAGCGGCGCACGTCCCGGCGGCCGCTCACCACGTCGTACCCGGCCACCTCGGCGGTCCCGGATGTGGGCTGGATCAGCGTGGTCAGCATCCGGAGGGTCGTGGACTTCCCGGCCCCGTTGGGTCCGAGGAAGGCCACCAGCTCGCCGTCGTGGACCGCCAGGTCGAGGCCGCGCACGGCCTCCACCGTCTGCTTGTGCCGCGTGAACGTCTTGGTGAGTCCCGCGGTCCTGATCACTGGCTGTGTGTGGGTCATGTGGAACACGCTATGGAGTCTTCAGGACAGTTTCTGTCCTCAATATGAGAGAATCTTTCCGACGTGAACACCAGCGCGCGGATGCTCCGCCTCCTGTCCCTCCTGCAGACCCATCGCTACTGGCCCGGCGAGGAGCTGGCCGGCCGGCTCGAGGTCAGCGGCCGGACCCTGCGCCGCGACATCGACCGGCTCCGCGAGCTCGGGTACGTCGTCGACGCGGTGCGCGGGGTGGCCGGCGGCTACCAGCTCCGCGCGGGTGGCTCGCTGCCGCCGCTGCTGCTCGAGGACGAGGAGGCCGTGGCGATCGCGGTCGGGCTTCGCTCGGCGGCCGCGGGGGCGGTCGGCGGGATGCAGGAGACCTCGGTCCAGGCGCTGACGAAGGTGATCAACCTGATGCCTCCCCGCCTGCGCCGGCGCATGGACGCGCTGGCCTCGCAGACCGAGTCCCCGGGGCCGTGGGCGGGTGGTCCGGTCGTCGACGC
>DASTDJ010000334.1:0-6376 GCA_035710425.1 Nocardioides sp. | reverse complement strand
CGGCGGTGAGCTCCGCGCACCGCTGGAGGACCTCGACCTGCTCGGACAGCTCCGGCGGCAGGGTGGCGACCTCGTAGAGGAGGATCAGGTCGACGGCCTCGTCCATCATGTCCATCACGTCGTCCAGCGCCGAGGCGAGGGAGTAGATGTCCTCGCGGTCGAACGGCGTGACGAACGTGCTGTTGACCCGCCGGATGAGTGCGTGCGTGGTCTCGTCGGCCTCGTGCTCGGCGGCCCGCATCCGGGCGGCGACGTCGTTCTTGTCGGAGGTGTCGGCCAGCATCTCGGCCAACAGCTCGGCGCCGCCGACGAGGTGCTGTGCCGCCTCGGTGAAGAGGTCGTAGAAGGTGCTGTCGACCGGGCGGAAGCGCAGACGCACGGTTGTACTCCTGATGAGGAACTCGTGAATGAGGAGCGAACGGGCCTCATGCTAGGGGGTGCCGTTCGCCAGAGCGCAACTCAGGGACCCCCTAGCGGTCGCGGCTGCTAGACCGGCGTTCGCCGCCGACTCTGCAGCTCGATCAGCCGCTCCTGGAGGTGGACGGAGCCCCGGTTGCGTATCCACCAGCCGTCGCTGCCGAGCAGCCACGCGCTGGTGTCGTCGGCGAAGGCCAGGTCGAGGAGCTCGCGGATCGCGTCGCGGCTCTCCTCGCCCGGCAGCCGCACGAGCACCTCGACCCGGCGGTCGAGGTTGCGGTGCATCATGTCGGCCGAGCCGATCCAGGCCACCGGGTCCCCGGCGTTCTCGAACCAGTAGACCCGGCTGTGCTCGAGGAACCGGCCCAGCACCGACCGCACGGTGATGTGCTCCGACAGCCCGGGTACGCCGGGGCGCAGGGCGCAGATGCCCCGCACCAGCAGCTCGATCGGCACGCCCGCCTGCGACGCGAGGTAGAGCGCGTCGATGATCCCCTCGTCGACGATGGAGTTGGCCTTCCACCGGATGCCCGCCCGCAGTCCGGCCCGGTGGTTGCGCACCTCCGCCATGATCTGGTCGATGAGGCCGCTGCGCACCGAGTCGGGGGCGACCAGCAGCTCCTCGTACTGGGCGTTGCGCGACCAGCCGCTGAGGTTGTTGAACAGGTGGGCGACGTCCTCGCCGATCCGCTCGTCGGTGGTGATCAGGCCGAGGTCCTCGTACAGCCGGGCGGTCTTGGAGTTGTAGTTGCCGGTGCCGATGTGGGTGTAGCGGCGGATGCCCTCGGGCTCGTCGCGCACGACCAGCGCGAGCTTGCAGTGCGTCTTGAGGCCCACGAGGCCGTAGACGACGTGGCAGCCCGCCTGCTCGAGCTTGCGGGCCCAGCGGATGTTGGCCTGCTCGTCGAAGCGGGCCTTGATCTCCACGATCACCAGCACCTGCTTGCCGGCCTCCGCCGCATCGACGAGCGCGTCGATGATCGGGGAGTCGCCGGAGGTGCGGTAGAGCGTCTGCTTGATCGCCAGCACATGGGGATCGGCCGCCGCCTGCTCGAGGAACCGCTGCACGCTGGTGGCGAACGAGTCGTAGGGGTGGTGCAGGAGTACGTCGCGCCCGCGGGTCGCCTTGAAGACGTCGACCGGCGCGGCGGACTCGACCTCGGCGAGCCGGGGGTGGGTGATGGGCACGAACGTGGGGTACTTCAGGTCCTCGCGACGGAGGTCGGCGATGCCGTGCAGGCCGCGCAGGTCCAAGGGGCCGGGCAGCCGGAACACCTCGTCCTCGAAGACTCCGAGCTCCGAGACCAGCAGCTCGAGCACGGCGGGGGCGATCGACTCCTCGACCTCCAACCGCACCGGCGGCCCGAACCGACGCCGCAGCAGCTCCTTCTCGAGAGCCGCCAGGAGGTTCTCGGCGTCGTCCTCCTCCACCTCGAGGTCCTCGTTGCGGGTGACCCGGAACGTGTGCGACTCCAAGACCTCCATGCCGGGGAACAGCCGCTTGAGGTGCGCCGCGATCACGTCCTCCAGCGGCACGAACCGGGCGTTGGGCAGCGGGACGAAGCGCTCGAAGATCGGCGGGACCTTCACCCGCGCGAAGTGCTCCTTGCCGGTCTTGGGGTTGCGGATCAGCACCGCGAGGTTGAGCGAGAGGCCGGAGATGTAGGGGAACGGGTGCGCCGGGTCGACGGCGAGCGGGGTGAGCACCGGAAAGATCCGGTCGCGGAAGAGCCGCTTGCACTGCTTCTGCTCGTCGCGGTCCAGGTCGTCCCACCGCACCAGCTCGATGTCGTGGGCGTGCAGCGCGGGGACGATCTCGTCGCGGAACAGCCGGGCCTGACGGCTGCTGAGCTCGCGGGCCTCCTGCCAGATGGCTTGGAGCACCTCGCGCGGCAGCAGCCCCGAGACCGCCCGCACCGCCACCCCGGCCGCGATCCGGCGCTTCAACCCGGCCACGCGGACCATGAAGAACTCGTCGAGGTTGCTGGTGAAGATCGCCAGGAACCGGACCCGCTCGAGCAGCGGCAGCGCGGGGTCCTCGGCCAGCTCCAGCACGCGCTGGTTGAAGTGCAGCCAGGAGAGCTCGCGGTCCAGGAAGCGGTCGTCGTACTTCTCCACCGCGGCGAGCGCCTCGTCGGCGGGCACATACGGCGCGGGCACCTCGAACGTCTCGTCGGGCACCCTCTCGTGGTCGTCGGCGGTCGACGGCACGATCTCGAGCGACATGGTCCGAGTGTCGCACCATCAGGTGAACGTCAGGTGTCGAGCGAATGGGGACCGCACTAGTCTGGCCCGGTGACGACGCGAGAGGCGGCGGAGGCGCGACTCCTCAAGGTCGCATTGGGTCTTCCCGAACCCGTCCAGCGCGTCCTCGCCGGCCGGCCCCTCGTCATCGACGGGCAGCGGCTGGCGGTGGAGACCCAGCTGATGCTGCGGCTGAAGCGGCTGGCCCGGCTCCCCGGCCCGGCGACGATGCCGGTCGCCGAGGGCCGGCTGGCCACCCTGCACGAGACCCGGGTCGCCGGGGGCACCCAGCCGATCGGAGCGGTGCGCGACCTGCCGGTCGGAGACCTGCGGGGCCGGCTCTACACGCCGTCCGACGACCCCGAGGACCCCACCGGCCTGCTGGTGTTCTTCCACGGCGGCGGCTACGTGTTCGGCGACCTCGACAGCCACGACGCGCCCTGCCGGTTCCTCGCCGAGCGGGCCGGTGTCCGGGTGCTCGCCGTGGACTACCGGCGTGCACCCGAGCACCCGTTCCCGGCCGCTCACGACGACGCGCTCGCGGCGTACCGATGGGCGCTCGACAACGCCCCCAGCCTCGGCGTCGACCCACAGCGGATCGCGGTCGGTGGCGACTCGGCGGGCGGCAACCTGGCAGCGTCCACCGCCGTCTCCGCCGCGCTCGAAGGCCTCCCGCTGGCGTTCCAGCTGCTGGTCTACCCGGCCACCGACGCGACCCGGCAGACCCGCAGCTACACGCTGTTCGGGCAGCGCGGGCTCTACCTCACCAGCGAGTACATGGACCTCGCCAACGCGTCGTACCTTCCCGACGAGCGCGACCGCACCGACCCGCGCGCCTCGCCGCTCTTCGAGAAGATCCCCGACGGCCTGGCGCCGGCGTACATCGCGACGGCAGGGTTCGACCCGCTCCGCGACGAGGGTGAGGCCTACGCGAGGCTGCTGTGCGAGGCGGGCGTGCCGGTCGAGATGCACCGGTTCCCTGACCAGATCCACGGGTTCTTCAACGTGCTCGGGCCGGGACGTCGCAGCCGCGCGGCGGTCGCCGAGATCGCGGTCAAACTGCGAGCCGGGCTGGCCCCCGAGAACTAGAGTTCCGGCCGCCACTCCCGCAGCTGACGCACGAACTCGGCGGGTTCGACCATGGTGGCGTCGACGGTGAACGGGTCGAGGTGGCGGCGCAGGAAGCGCACCTGCCAACCACCCTCCCCGGGCCGGCCGGTCATCTCGACCTCGGTGGTGGGCTGGCGCAGGTCGAAGCGGTAGCTGTTGGAGCTCGAGTCGATGTAGACCATCCCGCGGCTCACCGACACCTCGAACCGCTCGACCCGGCTGTTCCACGCCAGGTAGGCGAGCAGGCAGGCCAGCCCCAGCATGACGAGGGCGACGGGGGACCCGAGGCCACGGTCGAGGGCCGCGAGCAGCGCCACCATCGCGGCCACCAGGGCGGTCGCGCCCAGCGCGATGGGGAGTACGGCGGGGTCGCTCCCGTCGGCGGCCCGCGGTCCGGCCTCCTCATCGGGCAGGTCGTCGAACAGGGACAGCCGACCGGGATCGACGTCCAGCTCGGCACGTGCCTCGGCGAGCTCCGCGGCGAGCGCCTCCGCGCGCCGCTCCGCCTCGAGCGCACGCTGCTCGAGAGCGTCGCGCTCGGCCCGCAGGCGGCGGATCTCTTCGGCCGCCGACCTGCGGGCCGGAGCGGATGGTGGGTTCTGGTCTCCTACAGGTTCGGTCGCCACTGGCGCATTGCCTCGGTGAACGGCTCAGGGTCCACCGCGCTGGCGTCGATCTCCACCGGCGACAGGCCGCGGCGCACCAGCATCATCCGCCAGTCGCGGTCACCGGGGTCGCCTTCCATCTCGACCACGGTCTTGTCGCTGGTCAGGTCGAACTTGTGCTGGTTGTCGCCGAAGACGACCTCCAGCATCCCGTCGGCCAGGGTGACGCTGCTCGACATCGCCCCGAGTCGCAGGAAGATGAGCAGCGCGACCAGCGCGACCACGCCGGCGATGATGCCCGGCGGGGTCACCAGGTCGCCCTGGAGCGCCATCACCGCGACGAACAGGCCGCCGAGACCCGCGAGCGCGCCCGCCACCAGGCCGATGCCGCGCTTGGCGTTGGCTGAGTGGTAGCTCATCAGACCCGACTCCGGGTCGGTCTGCAGGGTGTCGTGCTGCTGCAGGGCGGCGAGTACGGCGGTGGCGGCCTCCGGCTTCTGCACCTCCGGCTTCTCCGCCTCGGGCTTCTGCACCTCTGGCTCGACCAGAACCCGCTCCGCCGTCTGCTCCTCGGGTGCCTCGTCGAGGTCGTCGTCGTAGGCCTCGGCGTCGAGCTCCTCGACGGTCTCGACGACGTCGAAGGCCTCCTCGGTCACCGCTGGTTGATCGAGGACCGACACCTCGGGCTCGTCGTCGATCTCGACGTCGTCGAGGTCCTCGAGATCCACCAGGTCCTCGTCAGCGTCCTCGTCGTCCTCGGACTCGTCGAAGTCGTCCTCGTCAGCGTCTTCGTAGTCCTCGAGGTCGTCGTCGTCGAGCTCGGCATCGACCTGCTCGTCGGCCTCGGGCTCCTCGACCAGGAAGCCGGCGGGCTCGTCGTCCTCGACCGTCTCGGGCACGATGATCGGGATGACGGGCGCCAGGCCCGCGAACTCCCGCTCGTCGGTGAACAGCTCGGTCGCGGCCTCGGGCTCGGCGGTCTCGAACGCCGGCTCGGGGGCAGGCTCGACGAGGGCCTCCGGCACGTCGGCCACGGCTGCCTCGGCCTCCGGTGCCATCGACGGCGGGGGCGGCACGGTCGCCGACAGCTGGGGTGACTTCGTGTCGGTCAGCGCTCGGGACGAGCGAAACCAGGATCGCTTCGACTTCCCCTCGGTGTCGGGAGCCTCAGCGGGTGGGGGTGGTGGCAGCGTGGCCACCGGGGAGGGGTCCTCCTTGGCCGGAGGTGCGTCCGGCGGAGGGGGGAGCTCGTCACGAGCGGGCTCCGCAGGCGGAGGGTGGTCGTCCTGCGCCGGGACCTGCGCGGGGGTCACCGGCGCGGAGGAGTCGCTGCGCGCGGTCGCGACCAGGCGGGCCCGCGCCTCGGCCAGCTGGATCGCCAGATCGGCGGCGCGGGTCTCGGCCTCCGCACGCGCCTGCGCGTGGCGGGCGGCGGTGCGCTCGGCGTCGGCGCGGGCCTGGGCCTGCTCGGCGGCCTCGCGCTTGGCGCCGGCGAGCTGCTCCTGAGCCAGACGCAGCGCCTCGCGGTGCTCACCCATCTGCGCCTCGGCCTCGAGCTGGGTGTCGCGGACGCGACGCTCTGCCTCGCGGCGCTCGGCGGCCGCGGAGGCGGCCAGGGCGGCCTGCGTGCGGGCCGACTCCTCCGCCTCCAGCCGCGAGCGCGCGGCTTCCTTGGCGGCCTCCTCGAGCGACCGGCGGGCCTGGCTGGCCAATCGTGCCTCCTCTGCGTACGCCGCCGCCTGCTCCTGTCCGGCTGCCGCGGCGCGGTTGGCCTCGGCGACCAGGTCGATCTGCTCACGTGCGGTGGTCTCGGCCTCCTGGCGGGCGCGGTGCGCCTGCGCGGCGAGGCGGGCCTGCTCGGCGGCGGCCTGCTCGGCCGCCTGCCGCTCCTCCAGGGCGCGGGCCGCGAACTGCCCGTGCTCCTCGGCCTGCGCTGCCGCGGCGTCGGCCAGCGTCTTGGCCCGGGCCTCGGCGTCGGCGGCGGCCTGGTGCGCCTCCTC
>DASTDJ010000333.1:0-6327 GCA_035710425.1 Nocardioides sp. | reverse complement strand
CGCTCGATGCTCGGCTCCAACCCGCCCGACCACACGCGACTGCGTCGGCTGGCCGCTCCCGGGTTCAGCCCCAAGCTGATGCGCGGCTACGAGGAGACGATCCACCAGCGGGTCGCGAGCCTGCTCGACGCCGCGGCGGGGCGCGGGTCGTTCGACTTCGTGCACGACTTCGCCGCACCGCTGCCGATCGCGGTGATCAGCGACCTGCTGGGCCTGGCGGACGCCGACAGCGCCGCGTTCGAGAGGTACGGCGAGGCGATGGCCTCCGCCCTCGACGGCGTGCGCGGACTCGACCACGCTCGCCGGCTCGCGATCGCGTCGACCCGGTTGGAAGGTGTCTTCGACCGGCTCTTCGAGCAGCGACGCCGGGAGCCGCGCGACGACCTGGTCAGCGCTCTGGTGAGCGCCGAGGCGGACGGCCAGCTGACGCCCCGGGAGCTGGTCGCCACCTGTCAGCTGCTGCTGGTGGCGGGGTTCGAGACCACCGTCAACCTCATCTCCAACGCCACATTGGCGCTCCGGCGGACGCCCGGCGCCTGGGACCGCCTGGTCGCCGATCCGGCGCTGGCCGAGCTCGCCGTGGAGGAGACGCTGCGGTTCGACCCGCCGGTGCAGCGGACGATCCGGGTGGCCCTCGACGACACACAGCTCGGCGAGCAGCACGTCGCCCGGGGCACGTGGGTGGTCTCCCTGATCGGCGGGGCCAACCGCGACCCCGGCGTCTTCGAACGCCCGGCCGAGTTCGTGATCGATCGCTACGCCGATCCCCAGGCCCCGGAACACCTGGCGTTCTCGGGCGGCATCCACTTCTGCCTCGGCGCACCCCTGGCCCGCATGGAAGCGGCGATCGCGTTGCGTGGTCTCGCCGACCGGCTGCCCGGCCTCCGGGTGATCGGTGAGCCGAAGATGCGGCGTTCGGTGTCGGTGCGCGGCCCGGCGTCCGTGCGGGTCGCCGTCGCGTGACTAGAGGCCCGGTGCTCCCCACACCGCGAGCCAGCGGGAGAGCTCCTTCTCGATCGGCAGCTCGCCACTGAGTGCGTCGCGGGTCTGGATCTCGAGCAGGTTGTCGCGCTGCTGGGGACCCGTCGGCGCGAACGGATAGAACGTGCCCTGCTTGTAGAGGTAGACGAGACCCAGCCGACGGTCGGAGGTGTCGGCGAAGCCGATCACCGTGCACAGCAGTCCGGGCCCGAACCCCTGCGACTCCAGGCCGGTGTTGACGGCGTGCAGGCCGGTGCAGAGTCCCTCCACGTCGGCGCCGGGCTCGCGGTCGATCTCGATCCAGGTGAAGCCGAACCCGTCGGTGCTGACGCGGACGTCGGGCGCGTCACCGGTGGCTCGGAGCAGCTCGACGACCTCGGCCTGGACCTGGTCGAACGCGACCCCCGTCGCCGCGCGGTAGCAGACGGAGCCGTCGCCGGTCGGCGTGAAGCCGATCGTCGTCTGCAGGGTCACCGCGGCCGACGGCACCAGGAACAGCGAGTCGAGGTTGGCCTGCTTGGGCTGCGTACGCCCGGTCAGCACGCCCCAGATGCCCATCAGGGAGTGGGCCGACCCAGCTCGGCCTGGATCTTGGCCAGCTGCTCGAGCCGCTTCTCGAGCGGGGGGTGCGTCGAGAAGAGCGAGGAGATGTCGGACCCCTTGAGGGCGGGCGCGATGCACAGCGCGCTGGCCGCGCTGACCTGGCGGAGGTCGCGCTGCGGGATCTGCGACATGGTGCCGGAGATCTTCTGCAGCGCGGAGGCGAGCGCCCCGGGGTTGAGGGTCAGGTGCGCACCGGCGCGGTCGGCGGAGAGCTCGCGGTAGCGCGACAGGATCCGCAGCAGCACGAAGCTGACGGCGTAGGTGACCAGGCTGACGATGAGCACCACCAGCCAGATCGGCAGGCCGCCGCTGTTGTTGTCGCGCCGCCCGCCGCCGAAGAACGCGCCGTACTGCGCACCCTGCGCGAGCATTCCTGCGGTGATGCCGGCGGATGCCGCCACGGTCATCACCAGGACGTCGCGGTGCGCGACGTGGGAGAGCTCGTGCGCCAGCACGCCCTCGAGCTCCTCGGCGGTCAGCGTCTGCAGGATGCCGGTGGTCACGCAGACCACCGCGCGGTCCGGCGAGCGACCGGTCGCGAAGGCGTTGGGGACCGACGTGTCGGCGATCCCCACCCGCGGCTTGGGCATGTCGGCGAGCGCGCAGAGGCGGTCGATCATGCCGTGGAGCTCGGGCGCCTCCTCCGGCGTCACCTCGCGGGCACGCATGGCGCGCATGGCGACCTTGTCGGAGTTGTACCACTGGTAGATCGCGAACCCGATGCCTCCGAGACCGATCAGGATCGCGATGCCCGAGCCGCGGAAGGCGTACATCAGGCCCACGATCAGCGCGACGAAGACCGCACCCAGCAAGAACATCACCAGGGTCATCCGGGCGGTGAGCCCCGCGTCTCCGACGAACCGCGAACGTGCCATGCGCCCATTCTCCCGCCCCACTCAAACCCGAGCCCGCTAGGCGTACCTCTCGGTCAGCTCGGAACCGATCCGGGCCAGGAGCTCGCGCACCTCCGGCGGTCCCTCGACGTCGACCAGGCCGCCCCAGCCGGCCAGGTTGCGCGCCAGGTCGAGCGCGATCGGCGCGCCGACCCGCACCCGGGCCCTGCCGTCGTCGAGCAGGGCGTCGGTGTGGCAGTGCCGGCCGAACCGGTCATGCATGACGGGCAGGTAGCGCTGGTCGACCAGCACGGTCGCCCAGGTGCGCGAGCGGCGATCCTCCATCTCGTCGACCACCTCGTCCCAGGCCGCCTCGAGCTCGAAGTCGTCGGGGCGCTCCGCGGGCCGGTCGGTGACCTCGGCGGCCACGATCCGGTCCACCCGGAAGGTGCGTCGGCCCTTCTCGGTGCCTGCCAGCAGGTACCAGACGTCGTCCTTGTCGACGAGGCCCCACGGGTCGATGACCCGCTCGCTGCGTTCGCCCTGACGGCCGGCGTACCCGAGCCGCACCTTCCTGCGTCGTACGACGGCACGCTGCAGGTCGTCGACGATCGCGGGACGGTCCCGGCCCCGCTCGCCCCACCGGGTCGGGTCGATCATGGTCGCCCCGGCGGCCGCCTCGGCCTCCTCGCGGAACGTCTGCGGCAGCGCGCGCACCAGCTTGCGCAGCGCCGACTTGGCCTCCCCGGAGACCGCCGCTGCCGGGCCGACGAGGAGGAACAGTGCCTGAGCCTCCGTGGAGGTCAGCCCGCTGAGGTCGGTGCGGGCCCCGCCCACCAGCGACCAGCCGCCACCGCGGCCCGGCTGCGGGTAGACCGGGATGCCCGCGGCCGACATCGCCTCCAGGTCCCGCCGCGCCGTCGCGACCGACACCTCGAGCTCCTCGGCGAGCTCGGCCGCGGTGAGCCTGCCCCGCGACTGGATGAGCAGCAGGGCGGCGACGAGACGGTCGGCGCGCATGGTCCTGAGGATGTCAGAGAAAGTGCTCAATCGGTGAGCACTTTGAGCGGAATGCTGGTGCTCGTCATCAACTCATAAGAGCAGGAGCAAGCCATGCTGCGAGGCCTCACCACCGTCAGCTTCTTCGCCGACGACCTGTCGACGGCCCGGGACTGGTACACCGAGCTGCTCGGGGTCGAGCCCTACTTCGTCCGCGAGATCGAGGGCACCCCTGCCTACATCGAGTTCCGCATCGGCGACTACCAGCACGAGCTCGGCCTCATCGACCGGCGCTTCGCTCCCCCGGGCCAGGAGTCCGGCGGCACGATGACCTACTGGGCGGTCGACGACGTCGAGGCGACGTACGCGCGACTGCTCTCGCTGGGAGCGAGGTCGCACCAGGAGGTCCGCGAGCAGGGCCCCGGCTTCGTCACCGCATCGGTGGTCGACCCGTTCGGCAACACCCTCGGCGTGATGTACAACCAGCACTACCTCGACGTGCTCGGACAGTCCGGTGAGTGAGCCGACGCTCGTCGTGGCCCCCTCCGTCGCTGACTGGCGGGCCTGGCTCGCCGAGAACGGCCGCTCACAGACCGAGGCCTGGCTGGTGATCCCGCACAAGAACAGCGGCATCCCCGGTGTCACCTACGCCGAGGCGGTCGAGCAGGCGCTCTGCTTCGGCTGGATCGACGGGCTGCAGCGCCGGCACGACGAGCAGAGCGCGCGGCTCCGGTTCAGCCCGCGGCGGAAGAAGAGCAAGTGGAGCGCGCTCAACCGCGAGCGCGTCGAGCGGATGACCCGCGAGGGACAGATGACCGAGCACGGCCAGGCCGCGGTCGACCGGGCCAAGGCGGACGGCACCTGGCACACCTCATAGGCTCGGCACATGCCGCTCCCTCACCGCTGTCCGCACGCATGACCGAGGCGATCGAGCACCTGTGTGTCTTCCTGGGCTCCAGCGACGGTGACGACCCGCGGTTCGCCGCCACGGCGTACGACGTCGGCCGCGAGCTCGCCGATCGCGGCATCGAGCTCGTCTACGGCGGGGGTGGCGGCGGGCTGATGGGGCGGCTGTCCCAGGGCGTCCTCGACGGCGGCGGCCGGGTCTACGGCGTGATCCCGACGTTCATGGTCGAGCGTGAGTGGGCCCGCGTGCACGAGCCGGGCGTGCAGATGCACGTCGTGCAGACGATGCACGAGCGCAAGGCGATGATGGCCGAGCGAGCCCAGGCCTTCCTGACGCTGCCCGGCGGCCTCGGCACCCTCGAGGAGCTGTTCGAGGTGTGGTCCTGGCAGGTGCTGGCGCTGCACGCGAAGCCGGTCGGCGTGCTGAACACCGACGGGTTCTGGGACCCGCTGGTCGAGACGCTGCGACGGGTCACCTCGCACGGGTTCATGCGCGAGTCGACGCTCGCCGACCTGGTCGTCGAGGCCGACCTCGACGCGGCGCTCGCCGGCCTCGCTGCCCGGCTCGGCTGACCCCCGAAGGCGATCACTCGGATCAGCGCCCGGTCGTACCGTCGATCAGCTCGCGCAGGATGTCGGCGTGGCCGGCGTGCCGGGCGACCTCGCTGGTCATGTGTGCGACCACCCACCGCAGCGACTTCGGCACCCCGTCGACAGTGCGAGCGGTCGGTGCGTCGAAGTCCCCGTGCCCGGCGATCACGGCATCCGAGGCCTCGACGGCCGCCAGGTAGTCGGCGACCACCTGGTCCGTGGTGCGCTCCGGGGGCACGACGAAGTCGAAGGTGATGTCGTGGTCGTCAGGGCCGTGGCCGGCGACCACGTGGTCGAACCAGTAACGCTCACCGTCGGTGCAGTGCTGCACGAGCCCCAACAGCGTGGTGTCCGTGCCGACCAGGCGTCGGCGCACCTGCTCCTCGTCGAGCCCGTCCAGCTTCTTGAGCAGCGACGACCGGGCGAACGCCAGGAACGCGAGGGAGGTGGCGGCCTCGCTCCGGTCCTCGCGGGGGACGGGCTGCCGCTGGCTCTCGGTCACTCAGCCCGGGATGAGGCCCTCGTCGGACTCGGCGAGCAGCGCGCGGACCTCCTCGATGGTCGCGTCGGACGGCGGCAGGATCAGGTCGGACTCGTCGAGGGAGTCGACGTCGTGCGGCACGCCGACGGTGCGTACGCCGTCGAGCAGGGCCGCCAGGGCGGATCCGAAGGCGGCCTCGTCGCCCGCGTCGACGGCCGTCTCCACGGCCGCGTCGAGCTCGTTGAGCCGGTCGAGGGCCTCGTCGGAGACGTCGTACTGGCCCTCGCCCAGGATGCGGACGATCATCGGGGCTGCTCGCCCTCGGAGGAGGTCTCCGGCTGCTCCGCGAGCACGTCACCGCCCTCGGTGCTTCCGCCCTCGATCGCGCCGGGCTCCTGCCCGGGAGAGAGGCCCTTCAGCTTCATCAGCTCGGCCTCGACGTCGGCCTCGCTGCTCATCGACTCGAGCTCGCGGGTGATGTCGTCGCCGGCGTTGAGCTGGGAGGCGTCGTCGAGCGCACCGGAGGCGATCAGCTCGTCGATCGCGCCGGCCCGCGCCTGCATCTGCGCGGTCTTGTCCTCGGCACGCTGGATGGCCATGCCGACGTCACCCATCTCCTCGCCGATGCCGGACATCGCCTCGTTGATCCGGGTCTGTGCCTCGGCGGCCGTGTAGGTCGCCTTGATCGTCTCCTTGCGGGTGCGGAAGGACTCGACCTTGGCCTGCAGCCGCTGCTGGGCCAGGGTGAGCTTCTCCTCCTCGCCCTGGAGCTGCGCGTGCTGGGCCCTGAGGTCGTTGATCTGGTTGGTCAGACCGGACTTGCGGGTGAGTGCCTCACGGGCGAGGTCCTCGCGGTCCATCTGCAGTGCCTTCTCGGCCTGACCCTGGAGCTTGGCCTGCTGCTGCTCGAGCTGGGTCACCTGCAGCTCCACG
>DASTDJ010000332.1:0-2376 GCA_035710425.1 Nocardioides sp. | reverse complement strand
CGGGCGAGATCCGGATCAACCTCACGCTCACCGAGCCCGACGGCACCACCACCAAGCTCAACGGACCGGGTGCCGCGGTGACCGACGAGCACCTCGCGGACCTCGCCGAGACGCTGGTGCGACATGCCCAAGGCGGGGCCTGGACGGTGCTGGCCGGCTCGCTGCCGCCCGGCACCCCGGCGACGTTCTACGCCGACCTGGTCCCGCGGCTGCGCGCGGGAAGCCGGGTCGCCATCGACACCAGCGACGCCCCGCTGGCGGCGCTCGTCGAACGCCTCCCCGACGACGCCCCCGACCTGCTCAAGCCGAACGCCGAGGAGCTCGCGTCGGTCACCGGCACCGAGGCCGCGGCGCTCGAGGCCGACCCCGGCGCCGCCGCCAAGGCCTCCCGCACGCTCGTCGAACGCGGCGTCGGCGCGGTGCTCGCCAGCCTCGGCGGCAAGGGCGCGGTGCTGGTCGACGCCGACGGCGCGTGGTACGCCCCGCCGCCGCCCACCACCGTCGTCAGCACGGTGGGAGCCGGCGACAGCACGCTGTTCGGCTACCTGCTCGGGTCGCTGCGCGGGCTCCCCGCGCCCGACCGTCTCGCCCTCGCCGTGGCGTACGGCGCGGCGGCTGCCGGGCTTCCCGGCACGACCATCCCCCATCCCGGCGACCTGCACCCCGAGCGGGTCGCCGTACAGATGCTCGAACCAGCAACCTAGGAGACCCCATGCCCAGCAAGTCCGTCGTCGTCGGATCGTCCGTCGGCCTGCACGCCCGTCCCGCCGCGATCATCTCCGAGGCCGCGGCCGGCCTGGGCGTGACGATCAACGGCGTCGACGCCGGCTCGTCGCTGATGATCATGACGCTGGGCGCAAAGTGTGGCGACACCGTCGAGGTCGCCGGCGACGACGAGGCGGCGGTCGCCAAGATCGCCGGTCTCGTGGAGCAGGACCTGGACGCGGACGACGCCTGACCCGCCGCTTGCCCGACCCGGCGGCGGCCGGGGGGTGAGGCGAGCCTAGATTGCTCGGGTGCCAGGACCGCCGCCGACCGTCCCGACGACCGGTGCCGCGGTGCTCAGCCGCGCGGTCCGCCGGCACCGCGGCCGCGTGACCGGGTTCATCGCCCTTCTCGTGGTCTGGCAGCTCTGCGAGGCGCTGGTCCCGGTCGTGATCGGGCTGACCATCGACCACGGGGTGGCGACCGGCGACGGCAGCACGTTCCTCGCGTGGGCCGGCCTGCTCGTCGCGCTCTTCGTGGTGCTCAGCTCGGGCTACCGGTTCGGCTCGCGGATCGGGATGCGGGCGATCGAGACCGAGATCCACCTGCTGCGGATGGAGATCGCCGGCCACGCCCTGGATGCGCGCGGCCTGCGCGCGGACCGTGGCTCGGGCGAGACGATGTCGCTGGCCACCTCCGACGCCGAGGAGGTCGGCTACGCGCTCCGGATGCTCGGGTACGCCGTGGCCTCGCTGGCCGCGGTCGCGGTCTCCGCCGCGGTGCTCTTCCGGATCGACGTGGTGCTGGCGCTCGTGGTGCTGGGCGGGGTGCCGGTCTGCCTGGTGCTCACCCAGGTCGCCACCCCGCTGGTGAGCCGGCGCAGCCGGGCCCAGCAGGAGCGGGTCGCCCGCTCCGCCGGCGTCGCCGTCGACCTGGTGCGCGGTATCCGGGTGCTCCAGGGCATCGGAGGCGAGCACGCGGCCGCCTCGCGCTACCGGGTCGCGAGCCGCGACGCCCGCGACGCGGGCATCAAGGTCGCCTGGGCGCGGGCATCGCTGGTGGGCCTGGCCCAGGTGCTGGGCGGGATCTTCCTGGGCGTCGTGACGCTGCTCGCCGGCCGGCTGGCGCTCCAGGGTGACATCTCCATCGGCGAGCTGATCGCGATCGTGGGGCTGACCCAGTTCCTGGTCGAGCCGATCACGGTGCTGGCGGAGATGAGCGCGCAGGTGGCGGCAGCCCTCGGCTCGGGGCAGCGCATCGCCGACTTCCTCGTGCGACCTCTGGTGCTGTCCGGCGCGCCGGAGGGCGCGGCCACGGACCGACCGCCGGGCGCAGCGGCCTCGCTGGAGCTGGTCGACGTCCGCCACGGCTCCCTCGACGGGCTCGACATCTCCTCCGCCGACGGAGAGGTGCTGGGGATCGTGAGCGCCGACCCCGGCGACAGCCAGGCGCTGGTCCGGGTGCTGTCCGCACAGGTGCCCACCGACGAGATCTCCGGCGAGATCCGCATCGGCGGGGTTCCGGTCACGGCCCTGGACGTCGATGCCCGCAGGAAGCGGCTGGTGGTCGCCCCGCACCGCGCCGACCTGCTCGAGGGCACGCTCCGCAGCAACGTCGACCCCTGGGAACGCCATCACGAGGTGCGGCTCGGCGAGGTGCTCGCCGCGTCGG
>DASTDJ010000331.1:0-14775 GCA_035710425.1 Nocardioides sp. | reverse complement strand
GACCTCGGCGGCACCCTGATGGAAGAAACCATCTCCCGGATGGCCGGCTCCGAACACGGCTCCGCCAAAACCGTCCACGAACTCACCACCATCGCCCACAACATCGGACGCCCCGTCCGCGAACGCACCACCACCTACGGGAAGATGGAACGCGATGGGCAGTAGTGGTGGGGGACCTGGCGCAACCGGCTTCACGGTCGAGGAGCTGCTGCGCCAACCGTCGCTCGCCACCGCCCAGCTGCTCGCCGGCAAGGACGGCACCGACCGGCCGATCCGGCGGCTCAACGTGATGACCGTCCCCGAGATCGTCCGGTGGGTGGAGGAGGGCGAGTTCCTGCTGTCGACGGGGTTCCCGCTGGTGGCGCACTCCGATCCGGTCCAGCTGATGAAGGACCTGGCCGGGATGGGGCTGGCCGGCCTCGGGGTGAAGTTCGACAGCTACCTGCCCGCCTTCGCCGACGAGGTCGTGGCCGCGGCGGACGCCCTGGCGTTCCCGATCCTGGCGATCCCGCTGCAGACCCGCTTCGACGACGTGCTCAGCGAGGCGTTCGAGACCATCATCGACCGGCAGTCCGCGGAGCTCGGCCGCTCCCAGCGGCTGCACCGCGCCTTCCTGGAGCTGACCTTCTCGGGCGGCGGCATCCAGGCGCTGACCGGTGAGCTGGCCAAGCTGCTGCGTCCCCGGGTGGCGGCAGTCGTCGACCACCAGGGACAGCTGCTCGCGCACAGCGGCGACGTCGATGCTCTCGGGCCGCTGGCCGCGACCGGTGAGAGTGAGCAGCTCGATCCGGCCGCCCTCGCGGAGGGCCCGGGAACGCTCGCCGGTGGTTACGTCCTGGTCGAGCCGATGCGCGCGGCGTCCGTCGACCACGGGTACGTCGTGGTGGTCGGCGACGGGGAGGAGGCCTCGGAGGTCGCGGCGACCGCGACCCGGCAGGCGGCCCTGGTCGGCACCCTCGAGCTGATGCGCGACCAGGCGGTCCGCGCGGTCAGCGGCCGGTTCTCCTCCAACCTGCTCCAGGAGCTGATGACCAGCGACGACCTCTCCGGTGTCTCTGCCCGCGCCGCCGCCGTCGACTGGGTCCTCGACCGCGACGTCACGGTCGTCGTGGCCCGGCCGGACGAGCCGAACCGGAGCCGCGACCTGGGTCCCGAGCAGGAGCAGCTCCTCGAGCAGCGGACGCTGGAGCACTGGGCGACCGCGTGCCGCCGCATCGACCCGCACGCCGCGACCGGTCTGCTCGGCGCCGAGCTCGTCGTCGTGCTCGCCCACGACGACCTGCGCGATCGCCTGGCGGCTCTGCACGCCGAGATGGTGGCGAGCACCCGGCGCGGCTACAGCCTGGGCGTCAGCCGATCGCACCCCGGACCCCACGGCGTACGCACGGCGTACGACGAGGCGCGCCGCGCCCTCCGCCTCGGCGACCGGGTCGAGCAGAGCGGTGACATCACGTTCTACGACGACCTGGGGCTGCTCCGCCTGCTGGCCCAGATCGACGACGTGGAGCTGGACCTCTTCGTGTCCGACGTGCTCGGGCCGGTGCTCGAGCTGGGCGAGCAGGACCGGTCCGCGCTGCTGCAGACCCTCGACTCGCTGCTCGCCAACAACTTCAACATCGCGCAGAGCGCACGCGAGGTGCACTACCACTACAACACCCTCAGGCACCGCCTGGTGAAGCTCGAACGCCTCCTCGGCCCGTTCAGCACCGACGCCCCGACGAGCCGCCGGATCGGCGTCGCTCTGGAGATCCTGCGGATGCGCGGCACCTGGCCGTAAACCCTGCGGCCGGTGGTGGCACCTGCTAATCGGCAGGGCGGCGAATGGGCGCATTTGCCAATGACTGCCCGGAGACCGCGTTCATAGGCTGCGAAGCACTCAGTGAGGTGGATCACGTCCCACACCTCTCGGAAACCACTGAAGGAGAACGCCGCCGATGAGCGAACTCGGTCAGTACCTCGGCAACGGGCTCGTGCTCGGCGCCATCTACGCTCTGATGGCGGCCGGCCTGACCCTGGTCTTCGGCTACATGGGCGTCGTCAACTTCGCCCACGGCGAGTTCTACATGATCGGCGCCTACCTGGCCTACACGGTCACCTCGATCTGGGGCCTGCCCTTCGCCGTCGGCCTGGTCTTCGCCGCCGCCGGCGCGGTCGTGCTCGGCATCCTGATCGACCGAGGGCTGCTGCAGCCGCTGCGGAGGTATGAGTCGCTGGAGATGCCGATGCTGGCCACGATCGGACTGGCGATCATGCTGCCGAACCTGGCGATCATCATGTGGAACCCGGTGCCCAAGGCGGCGGAGTCGCCGGTCAGCGGGTCGAGCATCGATCTCGGGATCATGCGGCTCACACCGCAGAGCCTGTTCGTGATCGGCGCTTCGCTGCTGTTCCTGCTGGCGTCGCACCTGTTCATCACGCGCACCAAGGTCGGGCTGACCATGCGAGGGACCTTCCAGGACCCCACCGCCAGCTGGTTGATGGGCGTCAACGTCACCCGCGTCTACAACATGACCTTCGCGTTCGGTGCGGTCCTCGCGGTCCTGTCCGGCGTGCTCATCTCCACGATCTTCCAGATCACCCCGTCCATGGGTGGCCTGGCCACGGCCAAGTCGTTCGTCGTCGTGATCCTCGGCGGCCTCGGGTCCTTCCCGGGGGCGATCGTGGGCGGACTCCTGCTGGGCCTGGTCGAGAGCCTCGGAGCGGCGTACGTCAGCGCCGGCTACAAGGACACGTTCGGGCTGCTCGTCCTGATCGCGGTGCTGCTGTTGCGGCCGCAAGGACTCTTCGGAACCAAGCAGGCGGTGCAGGAGTGACTGCCGCGCTCTCCTCGCGCTGGGTGAAGCTCGGCCTGGCGGTGGCCGGGGCCGGGGCGTTGCTGGCCGCCGGCTCGCTGTCCGGGCCCTACCAGGCGCAGATCGCCACCCTGGCCGCGATCTACGTCATCCTCGCCTCCAGCCTCAACCTGCTGCTCGGCTACTCGGGTCTGCTCAGCCTCGGCCACCAGGCGTTCTTCGGCATCGGCGCCTACTGGTCGGCCTGGCTCACCACCACGTGGGAGCTGCCGATGGTGATGGGCCTCGTGGGCGCGGCCGCAGGAGGCTTCGTGGCGGCGTACGTCATCGGGCGGATCACGCTCCGGCTGCGCGCGGCGTTCTTCGTGATCGCCACGTTCGCGGTCGGCGAGATCTGTCGCCAGGTCGCCCTCAACTGGGTGGACGTCACCGGTGGACCGATGGGCTTCTCGGCGATCCCGCCCCTGGAGTTCGCCGGGTGGCAGTTCCTCGAGCCCACCCAGACGTTCCCGGTGTGCTTCGCGATCGCCGGCATCTGCGTCATCTTCGTGGCCCGACTGAGCCAGTCCAGCCTCGGCTACAGCCTGCGTGGCATGGCCCGCAACGAGAACCTGGCCCGGGCCGTCGGCATCGACACCGCCCGGCACGCCAACCTCGCCTTCTCGATCGGCGGCGCGATGGCGGCGGTGGCCGGCTCGCTGTACGCACACACGGTCGGGTTCATCTCGCCCGAGGTCTTCGACTTCACGATCATGATCAACACGCTGCTGATGGTGATCGGCGGCGGGCTGGGCACCGTGGTCGGCCCGGTGATCGGTGCGGTGCTGTTCACCCAGCTGCCCGAGGTGCTGCGGTTCAGCAACGAGTGGCGCCTGGTGATCTACGGCGGCGTGCTCGTGCTGCTCGTCCGGTTCCTGCCCCGCGGCCTCTGGGGCTCCCTGGTCCTGCTGCTCAAGCGCTGGACCACCACCGGCTCGGGAGGCGGCGGCGCACCACCGGCGGGCGACGCGGACCCGGCCGAACCTCCAGGAGCGCTGACCGGGCCGCGCATGGACGCGGCCGGCCTGAAGCGAGCCGCACCGGCGGTCGAAGGGGGCGCGCCATGACCATCGTGATGCCCGAGTTCATGCCTCGCCCCGAGGTCGCCGACCCGGCGCTGGAGGTCGAAGCCGTCACCGTGCGCTTCGGCGCCCTGACCGCCGTCGACGAGGTCAGCCTGTCGGTCCGGCCGGGGGGCATCACGGCCCTGATCGGCCCCAACGGCGCCGGCAAGTCGACGGCGTTCAACGCGATGACCGGCTACGTCCGGCTCCAGTCGGGCCGGGTCCGGATCGGTCCGCTCGACCTCACCCGGATGCGTCCCGACCGGGTCTCCCAGCACGGTGTCGTGCGGTCGTTCCAGAAGCGCTCCGTCTTCCCGGCGATGACCGTGGCCGAGAACCTCCGGGTGGGGCTGCACCGCACCGAGGCCAAGTCCCTGGTGGCCGCGATGCTCGGGCTGCCGTCGCACCAGCGCTCGGTCGCTCGTACCCGGGAGCGCGTGGCAGCCATGGCCGAGCTGATCGGGCTCGAGCACGAGCTCGACACCCCGGCGGAGACGCTGGCCTACGGCCGGCAGCGGATGCTTGCGGTGGGGGTCACCCTGTGCGCGCTCCCGCGGTTCCTGCTGCTCGACGAGCCCACAGCCGGGCTGAACAGCTCGGAGTCGGCGGAGATGGCCCAGCTGCTGCGCGCGGTCAGCGACCACGGCATCGGGGTCCTGCTGGTCGAGCACGACATGAAGTTCCTGCTCGCCCTGTCCGACCACGTCGTGGTCCTGAACGCCGGCAAGAAGATCGCCGAGGGCACCCCGGCGGAGATCCAAGCGGACGAGGCGGTGCGTACGGCGTACCTGGGGGAGAGGCACCAAGCATGCTGAAGGTGACGGACCTGGTGTCCGGCTACGGCAAGGTGCCGGCCCTGCACGGGGTCGACATCGAGGTCGGGAGCGGCGAGCTGGTGGCGATCATCGGCAGCAACGGCTCCGGCAAGAGCACGCTGCTGCGCACGGTCTCCGGCCTGAACAAGGTGATGTCCGGGTCGATCGAGTTCGACGGCGAGCCGATCACCAACGGCCGGCCGGACAAGATCGTCCGCCGCGGCCTGGTGCACTGCCCCGAGGGGCGGCACGTCTTCCCGCAGCTGTCGGCGTACGAGAACCTCCGCCTCGGCGCCCACACCGGGAGCGAGTTCGACGCCCGCCTCGACGAGGTCTACACACTCTTCCCGCGCATCAAGGAGCGGGCCCGACAGCTCGCCGGCAGCATGTCCGGCGGCGAGCAGCAGATGCTCGCCATCGGCCGCAGCCTGATGTCCGATCCCACCCTGGTGATGCTCGACGAGCCCTCCCTGGGGCTCGCCCCGATCGTGGTCGAGCAGGTGCTCGCCACCGCGGCCACCATCCGCGACAGCGGTCGCACGGTGCTGCTGGTGGAGCAGAACGCCGAGCTCGCACTCGAGGTCGCCGACCGCGCCTACGTGCTGGAGCGAGGCCAGATCCTCACCCACGGCCCGGCCGCGGAGATCGCCCAGAGTCCCAGCGTCCAGAAGGCCTACCTGGCCGGATAGCACCACCCACCCGAAGAAGGCGGTAACAATGAAGCGGACACTCCTGCTCCCTGCCGCGCTCGCAGTTGCGCTCGTGGCATCGGCCTGCGCGGAGTCACCAGGCAGCGACTCGGACGAGATCGTGATCGCGGTGGCTCAGCCGCTCAGCGGGCCGGTCTCGGCCCAGGGCAACGCGGTGGCCGAGGGAGCGAAGATCGCCGCTGAGGAGATCAACGAAGCCGGCGGCGTCGACGGCAAGGACATCAAGCTCGTCATCGAGGACAACGCCAACGATCCCGCCACCTGCGTCAGCGTCGCCCAGCGGTTCGCGACCAAGGTGCAGCCGGCCGCGGTGATGGGCGGCTGGGGCTCCTCCTGCACCCTGGCGATGCAGCCGGTCCTGGAGCGGGCCAAGGTGCCGCTCCTCGTCGAGACCTCGAGCTCGGACCTGGTGACCAGCACCGAGGACGAGGGCCAGGGCAACGACTACACGTTCCGCATCTCGCCCACCTCCACGATGGAGGCCACCGCCCTCCAGCCGGTCCTCGACGAGATGGACATCAACAAGGTCTTCACGCTGTCGGTCAACAACGACTTCGGGCTCGGCGCCGCCGAGCACTACGGCGACCTGCTCAGCGAGCTGGGGGCCGACGTGGTCGGCGGGGCGAAGTTCGAGCAGGAGGAGCAGAGCTTCTCCACCTACGTCACCCAGGCCATCGCCTCGGGCGCCGACACCTGGGTCGTCACCACCGACGCCGGGCAGATCGCGCTGCTGCTGAAGGAGGCCAAGGGCCAGGGCGCCAAGGCCAACATCATCACGACCGGCGGCTCCAACAGCCCGATCCAGGTCAACCAGCTCGCCGGCGACGAGGCCACGGAAGGCACCTTCGCCACGATGTTCTTCCCGGTCTGGGACCCGAGCGTCGCGGCGGACCCCGAGGGCGCGCAGAACTTCCTCGACACCTGGGAGAAGGAGGGCCTGGACCTCGGTGAGGCGACCGAGGGTGTGCGCGGCTACACCGGCATCAAGGTGCTGGCGGCGGCCCTCGAGGACGTCGACGACCCGAGCGACAACGAAGAGGTGCGTGACGCGCTTGCGGAGGTCGAGACCCCCGGCGCGATCTACGGCGACATCCAGTTCGACGACTGGAACGAGCTGCACCAGCAGAACATGCCGCCGGTCTACCTCGTCGAGACCAAGGGTGGCGAGCTGAACCTCGTCGGGACAGGTGAGCCGCCGTACTGACCGGAGCCGCAGCGAGCGGCCCCGGACCCATCGGGTCCGGGGCCGGTTCGCGTGGCCGTCAGTCGCGCGGGGCGCCCTCGGTGTTGAGCAGGAGCACGGTGCTGCCGTGGTGCAGGCCGAGGTCGGTGCGGGCGCCGGGGTCGCCGGCCATGATCCGCGCTGCCGCCAGGGAGGCCGCTCCGCACGGGCCGGAGTCGACGCCGTGACCCTGCAGCGACTCCGCCGCGACCGCGGACTCGGCGTCGGTGACGACGACGCCGCCGGCCAGGTCGGTGTGCAGGTCGGGCCAGGCCAGCGTGGACGGCGTACCGCAGTTCAGGCCGGCCATCGAGGTCTCGCCGGTGTCGACCGAGCTCAGCTCGCCGGCGGCCAGGCTGGCGGCGATGCAGGGCGCGACGTCGGGCTCGACGGTCACCGCGCGCCAGCCGGGCTCGCGCCGGCAGTGCAGCACTGCGGCGTGGGCGAGCGACCCCACCCCCGCCGGCACCACCACGGTGACCTCGGCGTCCGCGGCGATCCCGGCCTCGACCAGCTGCGACGCCGCCTCGGTGAACAGCGTGGCGTACCCGTCGACGATCCAGCGCGGGGTGACCTCGTAGCCCGGCCACGAGGTGTCCTGGACCAGGATCCGGTCCTCGGCGCCGTCGCAGAGCTTCGCCGCCTCCCGTACGGCGTCGTCGTACGGCACGTCGACGACGCGGACGTCGGCGCCCTCGCCGCGGATCCGCTCCACCGCCGCGTCGGGTACGACGGACGGCACCAGCACGATGGCGGGGAGCCCGAGGTAGCGCGCCATCCGGGCCACCGCGCGGCCGTGGTTGCCGTCGGTCGCGGTCACCAGCGTGGTGGGCGGCAGTCCGGCGACGGCCGCCCGGAGCGCCTCCAGCGAGGGCTCGACAGGGGTGCCGGCGCGCTCGGCCAGGCAGCGGTACGCCGCCCAGGAGGCGCCGAGCATCTTGAAGGCGGGCAGCCCCAGCCGCGACGACTCGTCCTTGACCAGCAGCCTGCCGACCCCGAGGCGCTCGGCGAGGTCCGGCAGGTCGACCAGCGGGGTCACGGCGTAGTCGGGCAGGGTGCGGTGGAACTCGATCGGTTCGGCTCCGGCGTCGGACTCCGGAGGTCGCTGCCCGGGGGAGCGCCGGGGGTTCGAGGTCCAGCGGGCGGGCACGGGGCGCGTAGCAGCCACAGTCATCCCTCGACCCTAGGACGAACGGGGGTGCGGGGATAAGCACGAGTCGCTGCCTCGAACCCGGCAGGAATCCTGCCGGGTCCGCAGTACCGCGCGCCTACAGTGGCCGGGTGCTGGAGATGCGGCGGGTCAGGCTGCTGGTGGAGCTGGAGCGCCGCGGCAGCCTGTCCGCGGTCGCGGAGGCCCTGCACCTGAGCCCGTCGGGCATCTCGGCGCAGATCGCCCGCCTCGAGCGGGAGGTCGGCGCCGAGCTGGTGGTCCGCGTCGGACGAGGACTGCGCCTGACCGACGCCGGCCGGCGGCTGGCCGACCGGGGCCGCCAGATCCTCGCGTCGATGGAGGCGGCAGAGTCGGACCTGCGTGCGCTCTCGGGTGAGGTCACCGGCACCGTGCGGGTGGGCGCGTTCCAGTCAGCGGCGCTGCTCCTGGTCCCACCGGCGCTGGCGACGGTCGCCGAGCATCCCCTGCTGCGGGTCGAGCTGGTCCAGGCGGAGCCCGAGGCCGCGGTCCCTGCGCTGCTGGCAGGCGACCTGGACCTGGTGATCGCCGAGGAGTACGCCGACGTACGCCCGTGGCTGCCGGACGACGTCCACCGCGAGGTGCTGGGTCCGGACCCGCTCGACGTCGCGGTCACCGACGAGCTGCTCAGAGGACGCGCGCTGGCGGCGGCGGGAGCCGACCTGCCCTGGGTGCTCGAGCTCCCGGGCTCGGCCGCCCGCGAGTGGGCCGAGCTCACCTGCCGCCGGCTCGGCTTCGAGCCCGACGTGCGCTTCCAGAGCGACGACCTGCTCGTCCACCTCGCGCTGATCCGGGGAGGCCGGGCGGCCGGCATGCTGCCCTCGCTGCTGCTCGCCGGCGAGGACACCGGGCTCCGCCGGATGGCGACCGGCAGCTCGCGACTGCTGCTCACCCTGGTCCGCGACGGCACCGAGGGCCGCCCGGCGATCCGCCGGGTGCGCGACGCGCTCGACCAGGCCTTCAGGACCGCGGATCCGGCAGTTCCACTGCCGGGTCCGGCGCCGTGACTCGTGCTGTTCCCCGGTGCGGGGAAGCGCGATACTCGCAAGAGGTGCCGGCTCGCGGGCCGGGCCGACCACCACGACTGACGGGAGACGATTCATGCCGCAGGTAGCGCTCACGACCGACATCGGTGAGGGGTACGGCCACTGGCAGCTCGCCGATGACGAGGCGCTGCTCGACGTGGTCACCGCCGCGAACATCGCCTGTGGGTTCCACGGCGGCGACCCGGGGATCATGCGCCACACCTGCGCGCTCTCGGTGAAGAACGGCATCTCGATCGGTGCCCAGGTCAGTTACCGCGACCTGCACGGCTTCGGCCGCCGCTACATCGCCTACGAGCGGCAGGACCTCACCGACGACCTGCTGTACCAGATGGGCGCCCTCGAGGTGTTCGCTCGGCTGGCCGGCGGCAAGATCGACTTCTTCCGCGCGCACGGCGCCCTCTACAACGCCTCGGCGAAGGTCACCGAGCACGCCCAGGCGATCGTCGACGCGGTGACCGAGTACGACGCCTCGATGCCGCTGCTCTGCCAGGTCGGCACCGAGACCTGGCGGCTCGGTGAGGCCGCCGGCCTCCGGGTCGTGGCCGAGGCGTTCGTCGACCGCGCGTACACACCCGAGGGCCTGCTGGTGCCGCGCACCGAGCCGAACGCGATGCTGTCCGACCCCGACGCGGCCGCCGCCCGGGCCGTCGAGATGGTCACCGAGGGCGAGATCGAGGCCGTCGACGGCAGCCGGGTCAAGATCAAGGCCGAGGCCATCCTGGTCCACTGCGACACGGCCGGGTCGGTCGAGATCGCCCGCGCGACGCGGCGTGCGCTCGAGGACGCGGGCGTCGAGCTCGTTCCCGTCCGCTGATCCTCGGGCCGGCGCCGCATGCAGACCCGACCTTGCGGTGACACGGGCCTCCTGGTCGAGCTGGACGACAACGCCGAGGTGCATGCCCTGGCCGGCGCCGTCCGCGCGGCGGGGATCCCTGGCGTGGTCGAGCTCGTGCCGGCGCTGGAGACGCTGCTAGTGGTCTACGACCCCCGGCTGGCCCGTGCGGACCGCCTCGCGGCCCGCCTCCGGGAGCTGCCCCGCGCCGCATCCGCACTCGGCGACGGCCGCGAGGTCGAGGTCCCGGTGCGCTACGACGGCGAGGACCTGGCCTTCGTCGCGCGGCACACGGGCCTGTCGGAGCGCGAGGTCGTCGCGGCCCACACTGGCGTGCCCTGGAGGGTTGCCTTCTGCGGCTTCGCCCCCGGGTTCTCCTACCTCGTCGGCGGCGACCCACGCCTGGAGGTGCCGCGCCGGGACGAGTCGCGGCTGGCGGTGCCGCCCGGCGCGGTGGCCCTCGCGGGGCGGTTCGCCTCGGTCTACCCCCGGCGATCCCCCGGCGGCTGGCAGCTCGTCGGGCACACCGCGCTGAGCCTGTGGGACCAGGACGCCGAGCCACCGGCGCTGCTCGTTCCCGGCCGACGCGTCCGCTTCGTCGAGGTCGCCGCGTGACGACGCTGACTGTCGTCGACCCCGGCCCGCTGGCGCTGGTCCAGGACCGTGGCCGGACGGGGTACGCCGACCTTGGCGTGGGGCGCTCGGGCGCCGCCGACCTGCCGGCGATGGAGCTCGCCAACCGGCTGGTCGGCAACCCGCACGACGCGGCGGTCGTCGAGATCACCCTCGGCGGCCTGCGGCTCGTGGCGGACGCTCCGGCCTGGATCGCCGTCACCGGCGCCCCCGTCCCGGTGCGGGTGGGGGTCCGAGCCCGGTGGTCCGGCGAGCCGGTGCCGGTCCCGGCAGGGGAGTGCGTCGAGCTCGGCCTGGCGACCCAGGGACTGCGCTGCTACCTCGCGGTCCGCGGCGGCATCGAGGTGGCACCGGTCCTGGGGTCCCGGTCAACCGACCTGCTCTCCGGCCTGGGGCCGGCACCCCTGACCGCGGGCTCCACGCTTCCGGTGGGCACGCCGTACCCGTCCTGGCGGCCTGTCGACACCGCTCCGGGCGCACCGCCCCCCGCCGTCGACCAGGACCTGCACCTGCCGCTCGTGCTCGGCCCCCGCGACGACTGGTTCGAGCCGGAGGCCCGCTCGCTGCTGCTCGGCTCCCGGTTCGAGGTGACCCCGGACTCCGACCGGGTGGGCCTGCGGATCGCCGGGCCGACCCTGCCCCGCCGGGTCACCCGCGAGCTGTCGAGCGAGGGCGTCGTCCGCGGCTCCGTCCAGGTGCCACCGGGGGGCCGGCCGACGATCTTCGGGCCCGACCACCCGGTGACCGGCGGCTACCCCGTGATCGGGGTGGTCCCCTCGTGCGCGGTCCACCTCACCGCCCAGCTGCGGCCGGGCCAGGGCATCCGGTTTCACGAGCGCGCAAGTGACAACCGGACCCCCGACTGATGTCGGCTTTTGCCGTGTCTACGGTCACGCGGACGCTTTTACTCTCGTGCTGACGGCGACCCCTCGCCGGTCCGGAACCACCGAGGAAGGGCAGTCATGGGAGTCAAGTTCGGGTTGGCTATCGAGAACTTCACCTCGGCCGAGAAGGCCCCGAACATGTCCGACCTGGTGCGATATGCCACCCGCGCCGAGGAGCTGGACTTCACCTCGCTGTGGGCCTGGGACCACCTGTTCCTCGGCAGTCGGCAGCCGTTCCCGCAGCTCGAGGCGCTGACCACCCTCGCCGTCCTCGCCGCGCGGACCCGGGAGATCACGCTCGGCACCGGGATCCTGGTGCTGCCGCTGCGCGACCCCGCGCTGCTCGCCAAGACCGCGGCCACCATCCAGGACGTCTCCGGCGGCCGGCTCCGCCTCGGTGTCGCGGCCGGCTGGTACGAGCGCGAGTTCGACGCCACCGGCACGCCGTTCAAGGGCCGCGGCGGGATCTTCGAGCGCAACCTCGAGATCTGCCAGCGGCTGTGGACCGAGGACGAGGTCTCCGGCGAGTGGGACGACCTGTCGTTCCGCCGGGTGCGGATGCTGCCCCGGCCCGAGCCGCGCCCCGAGATCCTGATCGGCGGGTACGTCGACCGGGTGCTGCGCCGGGTCGCCACCCTCGGCGACGGCTGGCTCACCTACTTCTACACGGCGGACGCGTTCACCGAGTCCTGGGCGAAGATCACGCGCTACGCCGAGGAGGCCGGCCGGGACCCCGCGACGCTGCGCAACGTCGCCCAGCTCCCGCTGTGCATCGACTCGTCGTACGAGCGGGCGCAGGCGCGCTCCGGGCCGTGGCTGGGGGCCTACTTCGACACTCCGGCATGGAGCGACGCGACCCCGGACAGCGCGATCGTCGGCACCCCCGAGCAGTGCGCCGAGCAGCTGGCTCGCCACATCGAGGCCGGCGTGCAGGAGATCTGCCTGATCCCGCACGGCTACGAGCAGGAGCAGGTCGAGCGGTTCGCCGCCGAGGTGCGGCCGCTGCTGGCGGACGCCGACATGCTCGCCGGGGCGCGCCGGTGACGACAGCGACCCTTCCCTTCCCGGGCGCCGACACGCTGGACGCCCGGCTCGAGCTCGAGGGACGCCGCCGGCCCCGGGAGCCCAAGACGATGACCGCCGAGGAGGCGATCGCCGGCTTCGTGCGGGACGGTGACGTGGTCGCGGTCGGCGGGACCAACCACGCGCGCACCCCGATGGCGCTGCTCGTCGAGATCCTGCGGCAGCGACGCACCGGGCTCGCGATGTCACGACCGTTGACCTGCTACGAGGCCGAGCTCTTCATCGCCACCGGCATGGCCGACCGCGTCGTCACCAGCTGGGTCGGCATCGGCCACGGCTGGGGCCTCGCCCAGGTGCTGCGCGAGTACGTCGAGACCGGCCGGATCGACTACCAGGAATGGAGCCACCTCGGGCTCGGCCTGCGCTACCGCGCCGGGGCGATGGGCGTGCCGTTCCTGCCGACGTACAGCATGCTCGGGTCGGACCTCGGCCGGCGGCTGCAGCTGGTGGAGGCGACCTGCCCCTACACCGGCCAGGAGCTGACCGCCGTACCCAGCCTCAACCCGGACGTCGCGCTCATCCACGTCCAGCGCGCCGACGTCTACGGCAACGCGCAGATCGACGGCTACGAGCTGATGGACGGCGACGTCGCGCGCGCGGCCCGCCGCCTGGTGATCTCCACCGAGGAGCTGGTGGACACCGACATCCTGCGCCGCGACCCGGCGCGCACCGTCATCCCGGGGTTCCTCGTCGACGCGGTCGTGGTCCAGCCGATGGGTGCCTATCCCCACGAGTGCTACGGCCACTACCTCGCCGACGAGGAGGCGTTCACCCACTACATGGAGCGGGTGCGCGACCACGGCTCCGAGGGCGCACGCGAGTACGCCGCGGAGCTGGTCGCCCACGCCGACCACGACGCGTTCCTCGCATCGGTCGCGCCCGAACGGCTCGCCGCGCTGCGGAAGGACGCGGAGGGGATGATGCCGCAATGACCACCGTCTCCACTCTCGCCGAGGTGCGTCCCGACGAGGTGATGACCATCGCCGCCAGCCGGCTGCTGGAGGACGGCAAGGTGATGTTCGCCGGCATCGGGCAGCCGCTGGTCGCGGCGGCACTCGCGCGACGCCGCCAGGCACCCAACCTCACGGTCGTCCTCGAGGGCGGCATGGTCGGCATCCACCTGCTCCCCGGCGAGCTGCCCGCCTCGACCAACGAGATGCGGGCCGCGGTCGGTGCCGAGATGCTCACCAGCGCGACCGACATCTTCCTGCTCGCCCAGCGCGGGTGCTTCGACTACGGGTTCCTCGGCGTGGCCCAGGTCGACGCCTACGGCAACGTCAACACCAGCCTGATCGGCGACCCGGACCGGCCGAAGGTCCGGCTGCCGGGGCCGGGCGGTGCCAACGACATCATCTCGATGTGCAATGAGACGGTGATCGTCACCAACCACGAGCCGCGCCGCTTCGTCGAGCGGGTCGACTGGATCACCAGCCCGGGCCACCTCACCGGCGGCGACAGCCGGCAGCGGTCGGGGCTCCTGCACGGCGGGCCGTCGTGGGTCGTGACCGACCTGGCCCTGCTCGACTTCGAGGAGGAGTCGCGCCGGATGCGGCTCCGCGCCCTCCAGCCCGGCGTCACCGTCGAGCAGGTACGGCGCGCCACCGGGTTCGAGCTGCTGGTCGCCGACGAGGTCTCGACCCTCGACCCGGTGACCGACGACGAGGTGCGCCTGCTGCGCCGGCTGAACGGGGAGTCCGATGACTGAGGCCGTCGCCTCCGTTGAACCGACGTCGTTCGAGTACCAGCGCGCCGACTCGTGGACCGAGGCGGTCGAGCTGCTCGGCATCTGGGGCGACGAGGCGAAGGTCATCGCCGGCGGGCAGAGCCTGGTGCCGATGATGAACCTCCGGCTGACCCGGCCGACCGCGCTGATCGACCTGGGCGACATCGGTGACGAGGGTGGCCCGCGCCTGGAGACCGGAGCCGAGGGCGAGCCGGTGGTCGTGGTGCCGGCCCTGACCCGGCACGCGACCGTGGTCACCTCCGACCTGGTCGCCGAGCACCTCCCGATGCTCCGCGACGCGGTCTCGCTGGTGGGCAACGTGCGGGTGCGCAACCAGGGCACCTTCGGCGGCAGCATCGCGCACGCCGACCCGACCGCCGAGATCCCGCTGGTGACCATGGTGCTCGGCGGCGAGGTGGTGCTGCTCGGGCCGGACGGCGAGCGCACCGTGCCCGCCGACGACTTCTTCCGGACCTACCTGACCACCGCCGCCGAGCAGGGCGAGGTGGTCACCGCGGTGCGGCTGCCGAGCACGGCCGGGCGCCCGTGGGCCTTCGTCGAGGACGTACGCCGCTTCTCCGACTTCGCGACCGTGGCGGTCGCCGTACAGGTGCGGCCGCCGGCGCAGCTCCGGGTCGGCCTCGGCGGAGTGGCGGACCGGCCGGTGCTGGTCGCCGACGACGTGCTCGACCCGCTCCGCAACCCCGAGCCCGACATCATCGCCGCGGTCGCCGACACGATCG
>DASTDJ010000330.1:0-2308 GCA_035710425.1 Nocardioides sp. | reverse complement strand
GCTCGTCGCGCTGACCACCGGGACCAACACGTGGTCGCAGGGCATGGACGTCGTCGTGGAGGGCGCCGCGGTCCGCGTCACCGACCCGGGCATGCTCCAGGCGATCGCCGACGCCTACGTGGCCAAGTACGGGGACGCCTGGCGCTTCGAGGTCGAGGGCGACGCGTTCAAGTCGGAGGAGGGCGGCCCGGCCGCGGTGTTCCGCATCGAGCCGTCGAAGGTCATCGCGTTCGCGAAGGCGCCGCACGCGCAGACGACCTTCCGGTTCTCGGACGGCTAGAGCCCGCCCTGCTCGCTGCGGATGTGCTCGCGGTCGCCCATGCCGTCGAGCGGGCGGCGGTCGAACGTCTCGTCGTCGGCGCCGCCGGGCGGGGCGGTGTCGCCGAGCCCGGTCGGGTCCTCCTCGCGCACGTCGACCGTGCCGCCTTCTGCGAGCCGGCGGGCGGCCGACTCGGCGGCCTCGCGCGTCGGGAACTCCTGCAGCGGCGACTCGGCGCCGGCTTCGACGACCGCCCAGCGGCCGCCGTGGGGGTGGACCGTGACGTCAGGCATGGGGTCGGGCTACCCGCCGAACTGCCCGCGCAGACTCGGATCGACGACGTCGGCGTACTCGGGGTGGCGCTGGATGAACGCCGCCGTGAACGGGCACGTCGGGATCACGGTCGCGCCCCGCGCGCGCATGTCCTCGAGCGCCTGCCGGACCAGCACGGAGCCGAGCCCCTGCTGCTCGTGGCCGGGGGCGATCTCCGTGTGGGCGAAGATCACGCTCCCGCCGGCGGGCAGGTAGTCGATCCAGCCGAGGATCTCCTCGCCGGCGCGGAGCTCGAAGCGGCGCGCGTCGGGGTTGTCGGTCACGGTGCGGTCGTCGCCGGGCATGGGGTGAGCCTAGAGCGGCGGCGGCTCCGGCTCCTCCGCCACGGCCAGGTCGCCGGACCTGACCGAGGCGGACCTGGCGCGGAGTCAGTCCGGGAAGGCGATGTGCACGTCCCGCGGGGACGGCGCGCCCTCGCCGGTCTCGACGAGCCCCTTCAGGCTCATCAAGAACGTCGCCCACTTGGTGCTGCAGTGGTGCATGAACTCCACGGGCTCCTTCCAGCCCTTGTGCTTGAACAGCACGATCGTGTAGCCGTCGTCCTGGCGCAGGTCCCACTCGACCGTCGTGCCGACCCACTCGTCCGGGCCGGCGACGACCTTCCACGCCACCCGCTCGGCCGGCCGCTGCTCGATGACCTCCATGTCGAACCCGCCGGGCGGGAACCGGAACTCGATGACGCCGCCGACGTCGGCGCTGCCCTTCGTGTCCTCGGTCCACCAGCCGGCGAGGCCGTCCAGGGTCGTGATCGCCTCGTAGACCTTCTCGGGCGAGGCGTCCTTGACCCCCACCCGGTGCAGGATGTCCACCATCGTTGTGCCTTCCTTCGTTGGTTGTGTGCAGGGAAGTGGTGCTGCTTCGGCTCAAGCCCTGCGGCTGCGCTGGATCGCCTCGGCGAGGCGCTTGATGCGCTGCAGGCGCGCGTCCCAGGTGGCGCCGACCGCGGACAGGTGGGCGACGGCGCGGCGGAGCTGGGCGTCGTCGATCTGGTAGCGCTTCTCGCGGCCCGCGGGCGTGCCGTGGACCAGGCCGACGCGGTCGAGGACGCCGAGGTGCTTGGCGACGGCCTGACGGGTGATCGGCAGGTGCTCGCTCAGGCTGGTCGCCGTGCCGGAGCCGTCCGTGAGCAGCTGGTCGAGCATGCGGCGCCGGATGGGATCCCCGACCGCCGACCAGAGGTCGTCGTCGACCGGCTCGCTCATCGTGGCGAGACCAGGCTGCCGGCGTACGTGCGCAGCCGCGGCAGGAAGGTGTCCCAGCCGGTTTCGTGCTGCTGGTACTGCTGCTCCAGGACCGCGATCTCCCAGCCCATCTCGCGGAAGCCCGTCTCGGTCAGCTGCAGCAGCGTGCCGGTGCCTGAGGGCTCGAGGTCGAACGTGACGAGCAGCGAGTTCTCGGGGGTGGCCGGCTCGTTCTCCGGGGCCGACCAGCGGAAGGAGAACCGGTGCGGCGGGTCCAGGTCCACGACCGTGATGCGACTCACCGTCTCCCGATCGCCCCACACCAGTTCGCCGACCGCGCCCGGCGCCGGCTCCAGGATCGCCTCGTCGGACCACCACCGGCGCAGGTGCTCCGGCCGGCTCAAGACCTCGAACACGACCTCCGGCGACGCGTCGATGTGGACCTGGCGCTCCAGCGTCCCGTACTCCATGCCTGGTTCCTTTCGCAACGTTTGGTTGCGCATTAGTGTAGGCGATCGCGGCCCGTCATGCAACC
>DASTDJ010000329.1:0-6286 GCA_035710425.1 Nocardioides sp. | reverse complement strand
GACGGTGGTTGAGGTGCGAGGAGCGCCAGCGACGAGCCTCGAAACCACCGCCTTGCGGACGGTGGTTGAGGTGCGAGGAGCGCCAGCGACGAGCCTCGAAACCACCGCCGCTGTTGAAAAGAGGCCCGGGTCATTCGCGTGCAGCGGCCGACGCGAATGACCCGGACCTTCAACGGCGAGTGTAGTCCTCGATCACTACACGGTCTGGACCAGAGATCGGGGGTCAGCGGGCCGCGTCGACGTTGGTGACGTCCCGTTCGGTCCGCGACGTCGCCCGGACGATGGCGGCGTACTTCGTCGCCTTCTTGCCGTTGCGGTCGCGCACCTCCTTGACCAGCTTGCCCCGGTTGTCGAGGCGACCCTGGGCGACCTTGACGATGTCGCCGTCGATGAGGCCGTAGATCAGGACCTTGGCGCCCCGGGCGCTCCTCGGCGCCGTGATCGTCAGCCGGTCCTTGTCGCCCTTGGACGTGGCGTCCAGCCGCGACCGGACCTCCGCCTTGGCTGCCCCGAACGTCACCATGTGGTTGACGCCCGCATCGGTGATGATCGTCGTGCTCGGCGCGGGCTCGCGGACCACGGTGTCGATGATCGCCGTGCCGTCCGTGACGCCCTGGAACACGTAGTCCGCCTCGCCGTCCGCGTCAGTGACGATCGCCGCGTCGCCGTCGCCGTCCTGCTCGTCGTCGGGACCGGCCCGGAAGAAGCGGACCTGCAGACCCTCGATCGGCTCGCCCTCCTGGTCCACCGCCTTGTAGGTGACGACGACCGTGGAGCCGATGCCCTGCGGGTCGATGCCGTCGTGGGTCATCGTGAAGTCGCTCGCGGCGTAGTCGACGTCGTACCACTCGACCGGTGCCGCGTCGGCCTTACGGGTGGTGTCCTCGTCGTCGGAGTCGCGTACGAGGTCGACGCCGGGAGTGACGCCGTCCCGCCACGTGTTGGAGTCGACCACCCAGTCGGCGCTGACCTCCTGGTTGCCCTCGGCCGAGGACGCGAGGGTCACGGCAGACGGCTCGTTCGCCAGCTGCGAGGTGGCCGTGGTCAGCCCGTCGACCGAGTTGACGGTGGCGCCGGCCAGGTCGTCGGACAGCTTGACCTGCTCGCCGTCGACGAGGTTGCCGAACTGGTCCTCCACGAAGAGGTCGTACGCGACCTTCTCCGAGGTGGGTGCCTCGGGCAGCACCGAGACCGTCTGCTCGGCCGCCGGCTCGAGGCGGACGTCGCCGCCGTTGAGCGGGTCGGTCGAGGTGAAGGTGACGGGGAAGGTCTCGGCGACCGCGCCGGCGGTGACGGTCACCGTGGTGACCACCGTCGAGCCGGTCGCGAAGGCCGCGTCCGCCTCGATCGCCACCACGGCGCCGGTCTTGCCGGTGTCGTCGGTGGTGTACTCCTTCTCGGTGCCGTCGGACTTCCACTCGCCGTACAGCGCGCCTTCGGCGGGGACAGGGTCGGGCACCAGGTCGGCCGCGGTGGTGGCGTCGGGGCTGAGGAAGCCGTGGTCGACCTCGATGGTCACGGGGTAGTCGGTGAGCGCGTCGCCGTCGGCGTTCTCGACGGTGACGTCGATCGCCACAGGCCGACCCGGCGTCGCCAGGCCGTCGACCAGCTCGACGTCGGTGAGGGTCACGTCCGCCGGACCGGCGTTCTTCAGGAAGTCCACGTCGAGCGCGGCGGTCGGGGTGAAGCCGGTGTCCGCGTCCAGGTGACCGTTCAGCTCGTTCACGTCCGGCGTCGCCGGGTCGGCGATCGCAACGCCGAACGTGCCGTCGGCCTTGGTGACGGCGTCGGCCTCGGTGTCACCGGTCCGGGTGGTGCCGGCCGGCTGGGCGCCCTGAGCGGCGACCGCGGCGTTGTCGGAGGCGGTCCAGGAGAGCGCGACGTCGCGGCCCGAGAGAGGCGTGCCGTCCTCCAGCTCCAGGCTCCCCTCGAAGGTGGCGGTCGCCTCGGCGGGCGCCTGCGCGGTGGCGCCGTCCTTCCAGGCGAGCTCGGCGTGCCCGGCCTCGACCACCAGGTTCGAGCCGGTCGGCTCCCCGGCGCCCTGGCCGGGCGTGCCGTCGTTGTCGATGTAGTAGGTCAGCGAGTAGGTGCCGGACGGCTCACCCGCGGGGAACCTCACGTTGTAGGTGCCGTCGCCGTTGTCGACCGCGCCCTCCGCCGGCAGGTTCTTGGGGTAGCCCGCGGTGGTGTCGAACGGGGTGACGTTCCAGGTGTAGAACACCGACTGCCCGGTCAGCGGGTTGTCGTCCTGGTCCTTGACGGCCACCGTGAGGTCACCGGCCGCGAACTCGTCGTCGTCGAACGCGGCGCCGTCCTTCGACGCCGCGGTCATCGTCGTGGCGGCGACGCTGTCGGCCGAGGCCGAGCTCATCAGGAACGGGATCGCCGTCACTGCCAGTGCGGAGACGGCCGCCGCGGCCACCCCTCGCTTCATCCCACTGCTGCTTGTGCGCATGCTGAGGTCGTCCCCTTTCAAGGACTCGTGAACCAGTGGTGGGGTGAAGCTCCCTCCAGGCCCCCATGTCTTCCCGAGATCCACCATCAGGACGTGTGACTAACTCGCTCGTGACGCAAATACGGCGGGGAGTAAATCCTTAACCAGTTTCTTTTTCGTTTTGCGGCACAGGGGCAAGAATGCCCCCTAGGTTCGAATGACCGGCAGTGCTCGGCCGGTTCGGAGACGCAGATCTCGGATTATGGGGGTTCCGGGGTGGAGACCAGTTCGTCGACACCGGCGCAGCGACGTCGAGGGCGGCCACAACGCCTTCCGTTCGAACCAGCGCCGACCGCTCACGCGCCGTTCGACGTCGACTGTCGACTCGCGTGGCTGCTCGCCACCAGCCGGCTGCTCAGCGCCACCACGGGCGAGCTGCCGCGGGAGCAGTTCCTCGAGCGGGTGCGCGACCAGGGGGTCAGCATCGACGCGTCGCGGATCAGCCGCTGGGAGTCGGGGCAGCTACCGGCCACGCACAAGCTGATCTCGGCGTACGAGTCAGTGATCGGGCTGCCCGACAGCACCCTCTGGGCGACCAGCCGGCTGCTGCACCGCTCGGCCGGGGAGGACGCCCGGTCGACGTCGGTGCGGCCGGACGAGGCGCGTACGTCGGAGGAGCTGGACGAGCTCTTCGACCGGATCGAGGCGCGCACCGCGACCGGCGGGCACTGGCTGCGGATGACCAGCGACCTCGCCCACTTCGAGCGCGTCTACCTCCACCGGACGACCTGGACCACGCTGTGCACCCAGCTGGTCGCTGAGCTGACCCGCTCGAGCGGGATCGCGTTCTTCCGCCGCTACGAGGCCGCCTGCGCGCTGCTCGCGCACCCCCAGGGTGGACGGCACCTCGCCCGGAGCCTGGGCCGGTTCGTGCTGCACCCCGACGTGCAGAACGTCGCGCCGGCGATCACGCTGCTGCGCGAGGTGTCCGACCAGGCCGCCGGTGGGCTGGTGCTGCGGCTGATGTCCGACCAGAACAAGATGCTGCGCCGCGGGGCCAGCGGGGTGGCTGCGGCGATGGTCGCGCGCGGACGGTTCCCGCACGGCTCGGTGGAGCTGCTCGAGCACCACACGGGGGCGGCGCTGCGCAAGCGCGGCGCGATCGCGCGTCGTACCGACGCCATCGACCTGGCCACCCAGCTCCCCGAGGACAGCTACGACCGGGTGCTGGCCGCGATCCCCGAGCCGCGGGTGCGCCGACGCGTCGAGCACGCCCGCGAGACGATGGAGCTGGTCCCCCGCGACCTGGCCCGCGCGGTCTCGGAGGCGGTGGCGACGTTCGCCGAGGCGGCCACCCGGCGCGCGGCGTACGACCCCGACCAGATGCTGCGGCGGCTGGTGCGGGAGAGCCTTTTCCACGTGCAGCGGGAACGGCGGCACCTCGCGTCGGTGCTGGTCGCGGTCAGCCCGTACGGCGAGCACGTGGCTCGCGCGATCCTCGACCTGGCGTCCGACGCCGACGACCTGGTGGCCAACATGAGCTGGTCGGTGCTGCGCCGGATGGGCCACGTGCTGGACCGGGGCCGGGTCGTCGACGCGCTGTCGGACGAGGCCCGCGAGGGGATCCGGGCGCGGGGCCTGGTCACGCTCGGGCTCACCACCGGCCCGCTCGGTGAGGACGCCGCGGAGATGATGGTCGCCACCGCCAAGGAGGGGTCGAGCGATGCGCTGCGGCACGCCGCGGTGTTCGCGCTCGGCATGACCGACCACGAGCGGCTGCGGGTGCTCGCCACCGAGGAGCCCGAGCTCGCCCGACCGGTCGGCTGGTGGCGGTCGCTCGGCCCGGCGATCCACGACGAGGACGTGCGCGAGCCGGCCTGAGCTACCTGGGGACCAGTGCGAGCTGCCGCGACTGGGCGACCAGGCGGCCCGCGGAGTCCCACACCTCGCAGTCCTCCTCGAACAGCCCGCCAGCGAGGTTGCGGGTCAGGTGTCGGACCTTCAGCCAGCCGGGCGCGGGACGGGCGCGCACATGCGCGGTGAGCTCCAGCGTCGGCGCCCAGCCCATCCGGCCCATCTCGAACGTCACCGGCGGCAGCGCGTCGACGACCATCAGCAGCTCGAGCGGGTCGGGGTCGCGCCCGTCGGCCAGCCGGAACCACCCGCTGATCACTCCGTCACCGCTCGGCTCGCCGACCGCCCAGCCCACCTGGTCGGGATGGAACCGCAGGTCGAACCGGTCCAGGAGCGGGGCGTCCTTGCGGAACTCCGGCGGCGCGAGCGTGTTGGGGATGCAGTCCTCCAGCGGCGGGAGGTCGATCTCGGAGGCGGTGGTCGCCACGTCGCCGTCGCGGCTGCCCAGGTCGCCGTACGTCGCGAGCACGGCGATCCGGGTGTCGTCGCCCTGCACGAGGTCGGCGGCGACGGTCGCGACGGTGCGCCCGGCCCGGCGTACGTCGACATCGACGTACGCCGGGCCGGGGGTGCCGGGTGAGAGGAAGTAGGCGCTCATCGCGATCGGGTCGGGCTTCTCGGGCAACGCGGTGGCGATGGCGTTGCCGATGACGCCGAGCTGATAGCCGCCGTTCACGCCGCCGCCGACCACCCAGCCCGGGGCGAGGTCGGCTCGATAACGCCCCTCGCCCTCGGCCGCTACCGCGATATTCGCGTCGAATTCATAACCCATGCACCTGAGGTTATAACGTGATTACTACGGCCCTTACCCGGGGTGCCTCCTCAGGTGGTCGAGCACCGATGCGGCCTGCGCCCGCGCTCCCGCGGAGTTGGGGTGGGCGGGGACTCCGATGGCGAGGTCGTTGACGGACAGGCCGAGGGTCTCGGCGTACCTCGTGCGAGCACCGGTGCACAGGTGGTGACCGCGGGTCCGGGCCGCCGTGCTGACCAGCTCGGCGCCTCCCTTGCGGGCGGCCCGCTTCAGCATCGCGTTGAGCTGGTCGAACTTCGCCTTGATGTAGCGCATGTCCTTGTCGGTGGCCGGCACCAGCGGGTAGCACGCGTGGTCGGGGATGACCCGCATGTAGTCGACGAGCAGCACCCGGGCGTCCGGCGAGATCCGGTGGATGCGCTTCAGCGCCCGCACCACCTTGGGCTCGGACCGCTCGATGTTGCGGGCCAGCCGGTCGACGCCGCCCTTGGTGTACTTCTTCTTGCAGCCGCCGAACGGCGTCAGCAGGCCGCCGACGACCGGGACCGGCAGGTCGGGGAGCATCTCGAGCGGGGTCTCGACGGGCAGGACGTTGAGGCAGTCCATGCCGGCTGCAGCAACGCCCGCGTCGTTCCCGCCGATACCCACGGTGACCAGGTCGGTCGACCTGGTGAGCCGGTTGAACTGCGGCGGGTTGGCGCCGCCGGTCGGCAGCCCCGTCTGCGGCCTGCTGAAGTCGTCGGTGGTCGCGGAGCCGCAGCTCGCGTCCCGGAACGTCTTCGCGCCGATCGCCTTCGCGACCAGCTTGGGGTAGTTGCGGTGCGACTGGGCGCACCCGAGCGGCGCGTGCTCGGTGGCGGGGAACCCGTCGGTGTTCAGGATCACCACGTCGGCGGTCCAGGAGTCGCCGAGGGCGACGTACTCCGGAAAGGCGGGCTTGGCCTTCGAGGCGGGCGCGGGTGTCGTGGTCGCGGTTGCCGTGGGTACGGCCGGCGCCACCAGGGCAGCCACCGCCACCAGGGGCACGAGGTGCCGGCTCGCTCTCACGCCCACTCAACGAGACCCGTCGCGCGAGGTGACGCGGTGGGGTGGCCGGGCTCAGGCGGGGCGGCCGGCGGTGGGCGGCGGGGCGGGCGGGCGGTGGGGCGGGCGGGCGGTGGGGCGGGCGGGCG
Source organism: Nocardioides sp. (assembly GCA_035710425.1). GTDB lineage: Bacteria > Actinomycetota > Actinomycetes > Propionibacteriales > Nocardioidaceae > Nocardioides. Next base: position 15 of record DASTDJ010000329.1, on the reverse strand, counting down.
GTGGGGCGGGCGGCG
>DASTDJ010000328.1:0-18080 GCA_035710425.1 Nocardioides sp. | reverse complement strand
CCTCACCTACTTCGACCAGGCGGCCGGCGAGCGCTACACGCCCTACGTCATCGAGCCGGCGGCCGGTCTCAGCCGCAGCCTCATGACGTTCCTGGTCGACGCTTACGAGGAGGACGAGGCGCCCAACACCAAGGGCGGTGTCGACAAGCGCACCGTGCTGCGGCTCGACCCGCGGCTGGCCCCGGTGAAGGTCGCGGTGCTTCCGCTCAGCCGCAACGCCGACCTGTCCCCGAAGGCCAAGGACCTCGCCGCCGAGCTGCGCCGCGGCTGGCACGTCGACTTCGACGACTCCGGCGCGATCGGTCGCCGCTACCGTCGCCAGGACGAGATCGGCACGCCCTACTGCGTGACCGTCGACTTCGAGACGCTCGACGACGACGCGGTCACCGTGCGCGAGCGCGACTCGATGGCCCAGGAGCGGATTCCGCTGTCCGGCATCAGCGCCTACTTCGCCGAGCGTTTCGTGGGGTGCTGAGGTGCGGGGCAGGCACAATGGCTCCGTGATCCGTCGTGCGGGCTCGGTCGTGGCCGCGTTCCTGCTGACCCTGGGAGTGCTCTCCGGGTGCGGCGGCGGTGACGACGGCAACGACCCCGACGGCGACGACGGGCCGACCCCGACCGTCGAGACGACGGCCGCCGAGGAGTCCTACCTCCCGGTGCCCGAGGGTGTCGAGCTCACCGAGCCCGGTACCGGCCTGACCGTGGGAGAGCCGGCGATGGTCGCCTGGCAGCCGCGGCAGAACCTCATCGGCGTGCTGGACATCGCCGTGACCCGCCTCGAGAGAACCACGTTCGTGGAGTCGTTCGAGGGCTGGGACGTGAAGGAGGAACAGAAGCAGAAGGTCACGCCGTACTTCGTGCACGTCACCGTGGCCAACCGCGGTGAGACCAACCTGAGCCAGCGACCGGTCCCGCTGTACGCCCTCGACAGTGCCGACACGCTCATCGAGGCCACCAAGTTCACCGAGGAGTTCAAGCCGTGTCCGGGCGGCCTCCTCCCGAAGGGCTTCTCCACCAACGACACCACCGATGTGTGCATGGTCTACCTCGTGGGCGAGGGCCTCCGTCTGGCCGGCGTGACGTTCCGGCCCGAGGAGGACTTCGACCCGATCACCTGGACCGGACCCATCGAGCGGATCCAGAAGCCCGAGAAGAAGAAGAAGAAGGGCAACGGCGGCAACAACGCCGGCTGACCCGTGGTTTGGGCGCCCGGCGGGCGTTCCCGGACAATGAGGGCATGTCCGTGCCCACCTCGCTGACCCTCGGGTCGCTGCGCGTCGACACCCCCGTGGTGCTCGCGCCGATGGCGGGCATCACCAATGCGGCCTACCGCCGGCTGTGCGCCGAGCAGGGCGCCGGCCTCTACGTCTGCGAGATGATCACGTCCCGCGGCCTCGTCGAGCGCGACGACACCACGCTGGGCATGCTGGTCTTCGACGACGCAGAGTCGGTCCGCTCGGTGCAGCTCTACGGCACCGACCCGGTCTACGTCGGCAAGGCGGCCGAGATCCTCTGCGGCGAGTACGGCGTCGCCCACATCGACCTCAACTTCGGCTGCCCGGTGCCCAAGGTGACCCGCAAGGGCGGGGGCGGCGCGCTCCCGTGGAAGCGTCGGCTGCTCGGCCAGATCCTCGAGCACGCCGTCGCCGCCGCCACGCCGTACGACGTGCCGGTGACCATGAAGACGCGCAAGGGCCTCGACGACGACCACCTGACCTACCTCGACGCCGGCCGGATCGCCGAGGACGCAGGCTGCGCGGCGATCGCCCTGCACGGACGCACCGTGGCGCAGGCCTACTCCGGTGAGGCCGACTGGGACGCCATCGGCAACCTGGTCGACCACGTGGGCATCCCGGTGCTCGGCAACGGCGACATCTGGGAGGCGGCCGACGCGATCCGGATGGTCGAGGAGACCGGCGCGGCCGGTGTGGTCGTCGGCCGGGGCTGCCTCGGGCGTCCGTGGATCTTCCGCGACCTGGCGGCCGCCTTCGCCGGAAACGACGTGGCCACCTTGCCCAATTTGGGAGAAGTGAGCCGAATGATGTTGCGGCACGCCGAGCTGCTCTGCGAGCACATGGGCGAGGAGCGCGGTTGCAAGGAGTTCCGCAAGCACGTGTCGTGGTACCTCAAGGGCTTCGCCGCCGGCGGCGAGATGCGTCGCTCGCTCGGCCTGGTCGACAGTTTGGCGTCTCTGGAGGCGCTTTTGAGCGTGCTGGACCCCGATGAGCCGTTCCCGGTGGCCGAGCTGGGCACTCCTCGCGGCCGCCAGGGCTCGCCGCGCAGCCGCGTCGTGCTGCCCGAAGGATGGCTCGACGACACCGACGGAACCGGCTGCTCCCAGCGGGAGGATGCGACCGAGGTCACAGGCGGGTGACTCGAAACACGCCGGAAAAGGTGGTTGCAGATTCACCAAGGTGCCCACAAGTCTGCTTTAGTCGTTGATCGTTGCCGCGTCATGACCAAAGACCGGCAAGGGACCTGAACGCAATCGCAAAGGAATCAACGCTGTGGCTCAACACCGCCACAAGCGGGAAACCAATGCCCGCCGCCTCAACCCGTTTCGGGCCAAGGCCATCACCATCGCCGCACCCCTCGCCCTCGTGGCCACCGGCTCCGCCGTCGGCCTGGGCGTGATGAACGCGAGCCCTCAGACCGAGGACCTGTTCGCGGCGTCCATCACCAATCCCACCCCCGCCGCCATCAGCGACGACGAGGAGTCCCGGGGCGGTGAGGTGCTCTCCCGCAGCGCCCCGGCCCGGATCGAGCGCGAGCCCTCCAAGATCGAGGAGATGATGGCCGGCCGCAAGGTGCAGGCAGCCATCAGGGCCGCCGACACCGAGAAGTGGACGACCGCGCCGCTCAACTTGTGGGAAGCGCCCGGCGAGGAAGCCAAGAAGCTCGGCGAGATCGAGGAGGGCAAGAAGGTCCTCGTCACCGGTCGCGCTCTCTACGAGCGCGTCGAGATCGTCGTCGACGGCGAGTCCCGGTGGGTGACCACCGGCTACCTCTCGACCGAGAAGCCGTTCACCCTCGGCGGCGACTGCACCAACGGCAGCACCGTCGAGGCGGGCGTCAGCCCCAACATCGTGAAGGTGCACGAGGCCGTCTGCGCCGAGTTCCCCGAGATCACGACCTACGGCACGTTCCGCGGGGACGGGGAGCACGCCCAGGGCATCGCGGTCGACATCATGGTCTCCGGCGAGCGCGGCTACCAGGTCGCGGAGTTCATCCGGAAGTACTACCAGGAGCTGGGCGTCAGCTACATCATCTACTCCCAGCGGATCTGGTCGGTCGAGCGCTCCTCGGAGGGCTGGCGAGGGATGTCGGACCGTGGGTCCACCACCGCCAACCACTACGACCACGTGCACGTCACGACCTACTGAGTGCGCCGGTACGACTGAGCCGCGTCCACGTGGGCGGCTAGTCTCGCCGCGATGGACGCCCTCGATCTCTACGACGAAGCCGCCCGCGAGCGGCGGGTCGTGGAGCCGCCGAAGCGGGTGGATGCGCCGGTGCGCACGCCGTTCGAGCGCGACCGGGCCCGGGTCGTCCACGCCGCCGCGTCGCGACGGCTGGCCGCCAAGACCCAGGTGGTGGGGCCGCAGAGCGACGACTTCGTCCGCAACCGGCTGACCCACAGCCTGGAGGTCGCCCAGGTGGCCCGGGACCTGTCGCGTGCGCTGGGCAGCCAGCCCGACATCGCCGAGACCGCCGCCCTCGCCCACGACCTCGGCCACCCGCCTTTCGGCCACAACGGCGAGCGTGTGCTGGCCGAGCTGAGCGAGTCCTGCGGCGGGTTCGAGGGCAACGCCCAGACTCTGCGGCTGCTCACCCGCCTGGAGGCCAAGACGTTCGACGCCGACGGCCGCTCGGCCGGGCTCAACCTCACCCGGGCCACCCTCGACGCCTGCACGAAGTACCCCTGGCCGCGCGGCGGCGGCCCCGACCCGGCCAAGTTCGGGGTCTACGACGACGACAAGCCGGTCTTCGGGTGGCTCCGTGAGGGTGCGGTCGGCGGGCGCCAGTGCCTGGAGGCGCAGATCATGGACCTCGCCGACGACGTCGCCTACTCCGTCCACGACGTCGAGGACGGCACCGTCGCCGGCCGGAACGACCTGACCCACCTCGACCGGCCGGCGGTGTGGGAGGCCGTGCGCGGCTGGTACCTCCCCGACGCCGACGACGACGTGCTCGACGAGGTGCTCGACGGGCTGGCCGGCGTGGGCAGCTGGCCTGCGACGCCGTACGACGGAAGCCGGCGCAGCCTGGCCGCGCTGAAGAACCTCACCAGCGACCTGATCGGGCGGTTCTGCGGCGAGGTGCAGCACGCGACGTTCGCCGCGAGCGACGGCCCGTTCGTGCGGTACGCCGCCGACCTGGTCGTGCCGGACGCGACCCGGCTGGAGATCGCCGTGCTCAAGGGCGTGGCCGCCCACTACGTCATGCAGGCCGAGGACCGGATGAGCGCCATGGAGGCGCAGCGCGAGCTGGTGGCCGAGCTGGTGTCCGCCCTGGTGGACCAGGCGCCCGACGTGCTCGACCGGCCGTTCGCGGACGACTGGCGCGCGGCCGCCGACGACGCGTCTCGGCTCAGGGTCGTGGTCGACCAGGTGGCCTCGCTCACCGACGCCAGCGCGGCCGCCTGGCACGCGAGGCTGGTGCGGTGAGCGAGCCCCTCGTCTGGCTCCCGTTCGAGCCCGACCTGCTCGGCGACCCGCCCGGCGGGCTGCGCTACGAGGTCGCCGACCCCACGCGTGAGGTCCCCGACTCGGTGGCGGAGGTCGCCTTCTACGTTCCGCCGTACGCCGTCGGGCCGGGGGTCGCCGACGTGATCGACCGGATGGCGGCGCTGGAGGTGGTGCAGACACTCACGGCGGGCGTCGACAACCTCGCCGGCCGGATCCCCGACGGGGTCACGCTGTGCAGCGGCCGGGGCATCCACGACGCGTCGACGGCGGAGCTCGCCGTCGCCCTGACGCTGGCGTCGCTGCGGGGGATCCCAGAGTTCGTGGAGGCCCGGCAACGGCGCGAGTGGGCGTTCCAGTGGCGCCCGGCGCTGGCGGACAAGAGGGTGCTCCTGGTCGGTCACGGGGCGATCGGCACGGCCATCGAGGCGCGGCTGGCGCCGTTCGAGGTGGAGATCGTCCGGGTCGCCCGGTCCGCGCGCGACGGCGTGCACGCGATCGGCGAGCTGCCGGCGCTGCTGCCCGACGCCGATGTGGTGATCCTCTGCCTCCCGCTCACCGACGACTCCCGCGGTCTGGTCGACGCCGACTTCCTGGCCCGGATGCGACCCGAGGCGCTGCTGGTCAACGTCGCCCGCGGTGCCGTCGTGGTGACCGACGACCTGGTGGCCGCCCTGCACGAGGGCCGGATCCGTGCGGCCGTCGATGTGGCCGAGCAGGAGCCGCTCCCCGAGGACAGCCCACTCTGGTCCGCGCCCGGCCTGCTGGTCTCTCCGCACGTCGGAGGCGCGAGCAGCGCGATGTGGCCCCGCGCCCACCGGCTCGTTCGCGACCAGCTGCACCGTTACGCCGCGGGCGAGCCGCTGCGCAACGTCGTCTCTCCTTGAGGGCGTCTCAATCGTCCCGAGCGCCATTGTCGGCGTGCTCGTTGCGGATCCGCCGGCCGAGCTCGACGTCCTCCTGCTCCTTGCGCTCGGCCTTCTCGATGTTGCGGGTGTCGCGCGCAGGCAGCTGGATCTCGCGCTCGGCCGGTATCCCCGCCTGCAGCTCACGGCCACGCTCGAGCTCGGCGTCGATCTCCGCTCCCAGCAGGAGCGCCAGGTTGGTGATCCAGAGCCAGAGCAGTGAGACGATCACGGCGCCGATCGAGCCGTAGGTGCGGTCGTAGCTGGAGAAGTTGGCGACGTAGAACGCGAATCCCGCCGATGCCAGCACCCACACCACGATCGCGACCACCGCACCCACCGACAGCCACCGGAACTTGGGCTGCTGCACGTTGGGCGTCGTGTAGTAGAGGATCGCCACGACCAGCATCACCAGCACCGCGAGCACCGGCCACTTCACGATGTTCCAGATCTGCAGCGACGTGTCGCTCAGCCCGACCACGCCTCCGACCGCCTCGGCAACCGGACCGCTGACCACCAGCATGAGCAGCACGAGGGCGCTGAGCAGGACCGCGCCCAGGGTGATCAGCAGCACCACCGGCCGGAGCTTCCAGAACGGGCGGCCCTCCCGGATCTCGTAGACCCGGTTCATCGCTCGGCCGAACGCGCCGACGTACCCGGAGGCGGACCAGAGCGCGCCGACGAGACCGATGATCAGCGCGGTGCCGGCGGCGTCCGAGGAGGCCAGCGACCGCAGCGACGGTTCCAGGGCGTCGAGGGTCTGAGGTGACAGGAGCGGGCCGAGAACCTCCAGCGTGGTGTCCACGGACTCCTCGGCCTGGCCGACCAGCCCGAGCAGAGACACCAGCGCGAGCAGGGCGGGGAAGATGGCGAGCACCGCGTAGTAGGTGAGCGCCGCGGCCACGTCGAGGCACTCGTCGTCCATGAACTCCCTGATGACCTTGCGGCCGACGTACTTCCTCGATCGGGTGGTCAGGTCCAAGGGGGAGTCGGGCTTACGCGGATCGTCCGGGGCGGGTTTCGAGTTCACAGTCCCCGTTACCCACCCGGCGGGATCCAACCCCCGCCCGTAGGATCGACCTGTGGTGGGCCGGATTCGCGATGACGACATCGCAGCCGTGCGCGAGAAGGCCCGGATCGACGACGTGGTCTCGTCCTACGTCACCCTGCGCAACGCCGGTGGCGGCTCGATGAAGGGCCTCTGCCCCTTCCACGACGAGAAGTCGCCGTCCTTCCACGTCACCCCGGCTCGCGGTTTCTACCACTGCTTCGGCTGCCAGGCGGGCGGCGACGTCATCAACTTCCTGATGCAGATCGACGGGCTCGGCTTCACCGAGGCGGTCGAGCGGCTCGCGGACAAGTACGGCGTCCAGCTCCGTCGCGAGGACGGCGACGTCCGCGACGAACGGTCGCGCGGGCCGCAGCGACGTCGGCTGATCGAGGCGCACGCCTCAGCGCAGGAGTTCTACGCCGGCCAGCTGGGCGGTCCCGATGCGCTGCAGGCGCGGCAGTTCCTCGACGAGCGCGGTTTCGACCAGTCCGCCGCCGACACCTTCGGTCTGGGCTTCGCGCCCCGGGACGGCGAGGCACTCACGAAGCACCTGCGGGAGCGCGGCTTCACCCAGGAGGAGGTCGTCGCGGCCGGGCTGGTGGCGATCGGGCGGTCGGCCTACGACCGGTTCCGCGGACGGCTGCTGTGGCCGATCCGCGACTCCAGCGGCGACACCATCGGGTTCGGCGCCCGGCGGATCTTCGACGACGACAAGATCGAGGCGAAGTACCTCAACACCCCGGAGACGCCGATCTACAAGAAGAGCCAGGTGCTCTACGGCATCGACCTGGCCCGCCGAGAGATGGCGCGCTCGTCCCAGGCGGTGGTGGTCGAGGGCTACACCGACGTGATGGCCTGCCACCTCGCCGGAGTGAAGACCGCGGTCGCGACGTGCGGCACCTCCTTCGGCGACGACCACGCCCGGGTGCTGCGCCGCTTCCTGCACGACCACGAGGAGTTCCGCGGTGAGGTGATCTTCACCTTCGACGGCGACGCGGCCGGGCAGAAGGCGGCGCTGCGAGCGTTCGGCGGCGACCAGAACTTCGTCTCCCAGACCTACGTCGCGGTGGAGCCCGACGGCATGGATCCGTGCGACCTGCGGATCAAGCAGGGCGATGCCGCGGTGCGGGAGCTGATCGCGCGCCGGGTCCCGCTCTACCGGTTCGTGCTGTCCAACGTGGTGACCCGCTACGACCTCGACCGCGCCGACGGCCGGATCGACGCGCTCCGCGAGGGCGCGCGGCTGGTCTCCAGCATCCGCGACAGGTCGAAGGTCGACGCGTTCGCCCGCGAGATCGCCGGGATGATCGGGATCGACGTCGACGAGGCCAGGGCGGAGGTACGCCGAGCCGCGCGCCGCCCGGCGGCGGCGACGCCACCGACGACCCACCACGCCGAGGAGCCGGCGCCCGTCGAGCAACCGGCGCGCGTCGCCGTACCCGACCCTCGGGAGCCGCGGTTCTCCATCGAGCGCGAGACCCTCAAGCTGGTCATCCAGCACCCGATGGCGATCGGCCGGACCACGGCCGACATCGGCCCCAACGACTTCACCCACCCCACCTACCGAGGGGTGTGGGAGCTGGTGGCGGCCGCGGGAGGTCCGGCGGCCGGCAGCGCCGACGCGGGCTGGGCGACCAACCTGCGCGCCTCGGCCACCGACCCCGCGGTGTCATCGGCGGTCAGCGAGCTCGGCGTCGAGCCGCTGCTCACCGCGAAGGAGCCTGACGCGGCCTACGTCGGCCTGCACGTCTTCCGACTGCTCGAGCTCACCGCGCTGCGCCGGATCGCCGAGGTGAAGTCGCGGCTGCAGCGGACCAACCCGGTCGAGCAGTCCACGGAGTACAACAAGATGTTCGGCGAGCTCGCCGCCCTGGAGCAGCACCGCCGTACCCTCCGCGACCGGATCGCGGGGGCGGAGTGAGGCGGCGCCGCCGCCCGGAGCTGGAGGTCGGCCCCGGGGAACGGCTGCTGGCGTGGACGACCGCAGCCGACGGCGCGATCGTCGGCGGCACCCGCGACGCTCTCTACCTCCCCGAGCGGCTTCCCTGGGAACAGGTCGAGGCCGCCGACTGGGACAGCGAGTCCTCGACGTTCCGGGTCCGCGAGGTCGGCACCTGGGGCCGGCCACGCGTCGAGCACGAGTTCGTGCTGGACGAGCCCGGCCGACTGCTGCAGCTGGTCCGTGAGCGGGTGACGGCAAGCGTGGTGCTGCAGCGACACGTCCCTGTCCGGGGCCCACGCGGAGTCCGGGTGATCGCACGACGCGCCCCCGGCCGCCACGACGAGCTGAGCTGGGTCTACGAGTTCGACGAGGGCGTCGACCCCGACGATCCCGAGGTGCGTCGGATCGCGGCGGAGGCTCTGGTCGCCGCGCGGGAGGAGCTCGGGCAGGGCTGATCGATCTCGATTTCAGCACCGCCCGGCGGCTTGCTAACCTTTCGGCTGCATCGATCCCCTGTAGCTCAACTGGCAGAGCATTCGGCTGTTAACCGGAGGGTTGTTGGTTCGAGTCCAACCGGGGGAGCAACGAAGAGGCCCTGATCTGCCGAAGCGCGGATCAGGGCCTCTTGGATTGTCGGCGTGAGAGGTTGCTAGCCCCCGGAACGACGGGCCAGATGGACGACGATGTCTGCGGTGCTCTCCACGGTCTCCGGCAGGCTCGCCGTGATCCGCCGGTAGACCTCCGCCTGGACCGGGGGCGGAAGCTGCAGGTAGGCCGAGATGGTGGAGAGATGCCCGACGTAGTCGGACGCGCTCCACGTGAAGCGCCGCTCGACGACCGTCTGCGTGACGTCCTCGAACCAGGCGGACCGTAGCCGTGTCGCCTTGCCTGTCCCGGCCCCGATCTCGAGGGCGGTGCGGATCGGGTGGCCGGCGTAGGTCATCACGATGTCGTAGAGCGCGACCGGATACTCCGGTCGAAACCGTTCGTAGGCTTCTGCCACCGCTCCGAAACCCAGAGCCCGACCAGCCGTGCCGACAAGGCTGCCATGACGAGCGACGCCTCGGCTCCGGACCGGCGTAGCGTCGACATCGTGGAACGAGCCGCTCGGCGCCGCGCCTACTTCTGGCTGATGGGCACGTGCATCGTGCTCATCGTGCTGGCCTGGAACGTCGTCCGGCTCTGGTCGACCACGGCGGCGGTGGTCATGAGCGTCGTCGCGGCGGTGATCCCGCCGACGGCGGCGATCATCGCCAACACCGGCGCGCTGGACGACTCGGCGCGGCGCGCCGGGGACGAGCACGACTGACTATTCGCCCCAGCCCATCGGGAACACCTCGAACGCCGCCGCCATCGCAACGCCGAGGCGCTGGCCGGTCTGCCGGCTGAAGCCCTCGAGGAACTCGCGGCCGTCGAAGTTCTCCCACCCCAGCCCCTCGATGTACGCCGCGTGCGCCTCGAGCGAGGCGACCCCGGCGTCGAAGGTGTCCGTCGTGTCTACTGCGTGGGTGGAGCCGGGCGAGGCGAAGGCCCAGACCTCGCGGACCTCGCCCCACGGCTCGAGGCCGTCGGTGAGCTGGTCGGCGAACACCCAGCGATTGCCCGCGTCGCGAACCGCGTCGAGCACGGCACGGCCCACCGCGATGTGGTCGGCCTGGTTGAGGTTGCGGCCGCCCCAGGTGTCGCGGAAGTTGCCGGTGATCACGATGTCGGGGCGGTACCGGCGGACCTCCCGGGCGATCGCGGCCCGCAGTGGTACGCCGTACTCGAGCACGCCGTCGGGCAGGCCCAGGAAGTCGACGGTGGTCACGCCCACGATGCGGGCGGACTCGACCTGTTCGGCCTCGCGGATGCGTCGGCACTCGTCCGGTTCCATGCCGTCGATGCCGGCCTCACCGCTGCTGACCATGCAGTACGTGATGTTCTTTCCCTGCCCCGTCCAGCGGGCGACGGCCGCGGCCGCGCCGAACTCCATGTCATCGGGGTGGGCCACCACGCAGAGGGCGTTGTTCCAGTCCTCGGAGACCGGTTCGAGAGGTTCGATGTCCATGCGTCGAGCATGCCCCACGCGCGGCGCAACCCACGAGCGTGGCGTCGAGAGTGAGGGAAACCACGGGTCCCGATGATATTTTGGCGTGCGGCTCGGGCTCTGCATCATGCCCGCCTGCCTAGACACCTCACCCTCCGGAGTACACATGCCCGACGGACGCCGACGCGGCGGGGCTCGTCGCGCGCCGAAGTCGCACCGGATCCCGCGGACGAAGCGGAGGGTCGCCGAGCGCACCGACGAGCAGCGCGGCGGCCAGCGGTCGCGAGGTGGGGCACGCGCGCTGCGGGCGCGCGGACGTCGTACGCACGGCCTCCCGGGCACCGTCGGGATGACCTTCCTCGGCGCGCTGGTGCCGGGCTCTGGATATCTCTACGCCGGCCGGCGCGCGATCGGGGTGGTCGTGCTGCTCGCCTGGATGGTCGCGCTCGGCGCTGCCGCCGTCTACTTCGGGCGCGACGTGCGTCCCGCCCTCGACCTCGCGTTCGACCCGACCCGGCTGAAGCTCCTGGCCGGAGGCCTGGTCGCCGCCCTGGTGGTGTGGGCGTTCGTGGTGTTCACGTCCTACCGCCTGGTCCGCCCGAGGGAGCGACCGAGGTGGCACACCGCGGCCGGCAACGTGCTTGTCGCGGTGCTGTGCCTGGTGATGACCTACCCGGTCGTGACCGCCGCGCGCAACGCGCTGGCCCAGGCCGACCTGGTGTCGACGGTCTTCGACGACAACGAGAGCGCGACCACGCCGAAGGGCCGGACCAAGGACAACCCCTGGGCCGGCACCGACCGGGTCAACGTGCTGCTGCTCGGTGGCGACGGCGGTGAGGGCCGCACCGGCGTGCGCACCGACACCGTGATCCTGATCAGCATGAACACCAACACCGGCAAGACGGTGATGTTCAGCCTGCCGCGCAACATGATGAACGCACAGTTCCCCGAGGACAGCCCGCTGCACGACGAGTACCCCTACGGCTACTCGGGCGCCCAGGACCCGGCGTACTACATGCTGAACGCGATCTACGGCCAGGTCCCGGTCAACTACCCCGGCATCCTCGGCAAGAGCGACAACGAGGGCGCCGACGCGATCAAGCAGGCGGTGTCCGGCAGCCTCGGAGTCCCGGTCGACTACTACGTGCTGGTCAACCTCGAGGGGTTCAAGGAGATCGTCGACGCGATGGGCGGGATCACCGTCAACATCAACGAGCCGGTCGCGATCAACGGCAACACCGACGCCGGGATCCCGCCGACCGACTACCTCGACCCCGGTCCCGACCAGCACCTCGACGGGTTCCACGCGCTGTGGTTCGCTCGCGGCCGCTACGACTCCGACGACTACGAGCGCATGGACCGGCAGCGCTGCACCGTCGACGCGATCATCGACGCCGCCAACCCGATGACCCTTTTCCGCCACTACACCGACCTGGTCAAGGCGGGGAAGGACGTCGTCTACACCGACATCCCGCGCGACCTGGCGCCGGCGTTCGTGGAGCTGGCGCTCAAGGTCAAGGACGCCAAGACGAAGTCGGTGGTCTTCAAGACCTCCGAGAACTTCAACTCCAGCGACCCCGACTTCGACTGGATGCAGGACACCGTCCAGAAGGCGCTGCACCCGCCCAAGCGCGACCCGAACAAGCCCAAGAAGGTCTCGACGAGCGAGGACGCCCAGGACGCCTGCGCCTACAACCCCGAGGACGACGTCGTCGCCAGCGACTGAAAGCCGTTCCTACTTCGAGGGCTCGGGTACGTTGCACTTCACCTTCGGGTTCACCCCGAGGTAGTTGAGCGGCCCCGCGATCACCGTCAGCACGGTGTCGCTGGCCGTCTTGCAGTTGACGTCGCGGTCGTCGCCGAAATACCCGCGTTGGGCCGCGGCGATCACCCCGATGATCAGCCAGATCACGATGATCAGCCCGAGCAGGCCGGTCGCTCGTCCACGCATGTTCCACCCCTTCTCAGGGTGACCCGGTTCCCCGAGGGCGCTGCTGGGATGCGCCCCGGCCGCCGAGTAGGGTCTCGGGCACTCGGGGAGGTAGCTCAGTCGGTCAGAGCAGAGGACTCATAATCCTTGGGTCGTGGGTTCGAGCCCCACCCTCCCCACTCACGCCGTCCGGCCCGTCGCCTCCGCGTAGACCGCCTGGGCGTACCGCTCTGCTGCCTTGGCCCGGCGGTAGTGGTTGAGCCGGAAGGCGTCGAGCGGGATCCTCGCGACGACCCAGTCGGCGACGCTCCGCCCGGCCGCGTTGGCGAAGTTGTGTGCCCGCTGCAGCGCCTCGCCGGCGGCGCTGTCCCACATCGAGCTGTCCGGGGTGTAGCCGAACGGCCCCGCGGGGTCGTGGTGCGCGATGACGGTCATCCCCATGCCTCCCTCTCCATCACCTGACGCCCCTCCAACGACTCGGGGGCGGCCGGGGTGACGGGCCTGACTAGGCCAGCAGGCGCATGGTGTCGGGGACTCCCTCGCCCCGCTGCGTGCGCTCCACCAGCTCCTGCAGCGCCGTGAGCGCGACGTTGAGCGAGAGCGGGCCGAAGGAGACCCGCGCCACGCCGAGCTCCTCGAGCCGGTCCAGCGGCGGGTTGCCGGGGATCGCGATCATGGTGAGCCGCTGCGGGCCGAGGGCCTCCACCGCCGAGGCCACCTGCTCCTCGGTGAGGAGCGCCGGGATGAACACCACGGGCGCGCCCGCGTCGGCGTACGCCCGGGTGCGCTCGAGGGCGTCGGCGAACACGTCGGCCGGGTCGAGGCCCTTGCCGCGTGCGTAGGCGAACGCGTCGGTGCGCGCGTTGAGGACGAAGTCGACGCCCTCGGCGTCGGCCGCCTTCATGATCGCCTCGACCTGGGCCGCGGCCTCGGGGACTGGCTTCATCTGGTCCTCGATGTTGGCGCCCACGGCACCTACGCCGATCGCACGGCGTACGGTCTCGGCCGCATCGCCGTAGCCGCCCTCGAGGTCGGCGGTCACGGGCAGCTCGGTGCTGTCGACGATCCGCCCGACGGCCGCGAGCATCTCGTCGACGGGGATCTTCTCGCCGTCCGGGTAGCCGAGCGACGCGGCGATGGAGTGGCTGGCGGTCGCCAGGGCCTTGGTGCCGTCGGTGCCGGCAACCACCTTGGCGCTGATCGAGTCCCACACGTTGACGACGGTGAGCAGCCTGGGGTCGCGGTGGAGGGTGAGGAGGTCGGTCGCGCGGTCTCGGGTTCCTTGGTCGGCCATGGGCCCACACTGCCAGGCTCAGGCCGTCCCGGCGATCCGGAAGCCGTCGCCATCCTGGACGAGCCGGAGCGTGACCGTTTCCGTCCTCTTGCCCTCCCCGCGCACGTTGTAGCTGTAGGTGTAGGTCACCGTCAGGTTGTCCGGATCGGCCTGGACGTCGAGGATCCGAGGGTTCGTCACGGTTCCCCAGAAGGTCTCATAGCCCTCCAGGCCGCCGCTCTCCTGCTGGTACTCCGATGTGAGCATCGCGAAGCCGGCAGGGGGGTCGTCGGCAGCAGTGGCGACGTAGTCCTCGGCGAACTGCTCCAGGTCCGCGGCGTCGGCACCGGGCGGATCGGTCGTCGGCTCCGGCTCGTCGGACGACGGCGTCGTCCGGCCCGTCGGCTCGTCGCTCGCCGGGGGCTCGGGAGAGTCCTGGTTGTTGTAGTAGACGAGCAGCCCGAGCATCACCACGAGCGCGATGACGCCCACGCCGACGAGCCAGGGGAGTACGCCGCCCCGGCGCCGCTGGCGACGTACGGTCGCTCGCTCGGGTGGCGGGGGAGGAGCGGCCGGCGCAGGAGTCATCACCTCGGTCGGGTGGTCGGGCTCCTCCGCGAGCGGAGGCACCGCTTGCAACGGCTCGACCGGCGTCGGCACGGGTGCGGCGCCCGGGCCCGCGTGCAGGAACGTGGAGACCTCGGCCATCGACCAGCGTGCCGCCGGGTCCTGGGTCATCGAGGAGGTCACGAGCGGTGTCAGCCACCCCGCGTCGTCGAGCCGCGGCGGCTCTTCGTGGACGATCCGGTAGAGGGCGCCGAGTACGTTGTCGCCCACGTCGTACGGCGGATGGCCGGACAGGGTGTGGAAGAGGGTGGCGCCGAGCGACCAGACGTCGCTGGCCGGCGTCGCCTGCTCGCCCGACGCGACCTCCGGGGCGAGGTAGGCGGGCGAGCCGGTGACCATGCCGGTCTGGGTCAGGTTGGCGTCCGCCTCTGCGCGGGCGATGCCGAAGTCGGAGAGCTTCACGTGGCCCTGGGCGGTGACCAGGATGTTGGAGGGCTTCACGTCGCGGTGCACGACGCCCGCCGCGTGGGCCGCGCTCAGCGCCTCGGCGGCCTGGGACAGGATGGCCGCGGCGTCGTCCGGCGTCATCGGCCCGTGGTCGCGGACCAGGTCGGCGAGGGTGTGCCCTTCGACATACTCCATGACCAGCCACTGCTGGTCGTCGTGCTCGACGAGGTCGAAGACCGCCACCACGTGGGGGTGGTTGACCCGTGCCGCGATCCGGGCCTCCCGCTCAGCGCGCACCAGGTCCGGGCTGCTCCCACCGGGCGCCACACCGACCCTCTTGATCGCGACTTCCCGACCGAGCACCTCGTCACGTCCGAGCCATACGGCGCCCGTCCCGCCGCGGCCGATCTCCCGGTCCAGCGAGTACCTACCTGCGATCACCGCGCCAGCCTATGTGGTGGGTCAGAGGGAACCGAGTGGGCGAGCGTCGGCCCCATGCGGCAGGCTTGGCCTGCACGAACCCGCTCTATGGAAGGCCCATTGTGTCCGTCGACCCCACCCTTCTCGACGACCTCGAGTGGCGCGGCCTGATCGCCCACTCGACGGACCTCGACGCGCTGCGCGAGGCCCTCACCGAGGGGAGCGTGCGCTACTACGTGGGGTTCGACCCGACCGCTCCGAGCCTCCACATGGGCAACCTGGTCCAGGTTGTGACGGCCCGTCGCCTGCAGGACGCCGGCCACACGCCGTACATCCTGGTCGGCGGCGCCACCGGCATGATCGGTGACCCGAAGGAGTCGGGGGAGCGGACCCTGAACTCGCTCGACACGGTCAAGGACTGGGTCGAGCGCGTACGCCGGCAGCTGGAGCCCTTCCTGGAGTTCGAGGGGCCCAACGCCGCCACCATGGTCAACAACTACGACTGGACCGCGAGCCTGTCGACGATCGACTTCCTCCGTGACATCGGCAAGCACTTCCCGGTCAACCGGATGCTGGCGCGCGACGTCGTGCGCTCGCGGCTCGAGGCCGGCATCAGCTACACCGAGTTCAGCTACGTGCTGCTGCAGTCGATGGACTTCCTCAACCTCTTCCGCGACCACGGGGTGACGCTGCAGTTCGGTGGCTCCGACCAGTGGGGCAACCTCACCGGCGGTGTCGAGCTCATCCGGCGTGCCGACGGTGGTCGCGCGCACGCCTTCGCCACCCCGCTGGTGACCAAGTCCGACGGCACCAAGTACGGCAAGACCGAGGGCGGCGCGCTGTGGCTCGACGGCGAGATGATGTCGCCGTACGCGTTCCACCAGTTCTGGCTCAACGTCGAGGACGAGAAGGTCGGCGAGCTGCTGCGGATCTTCACGTTCCTGCCGCGGGCGGAGATCGAGGAGCTCGAGGCTCGG
Organism: Nocardioides sp.; assembly: GCA_035710425.1. Classification (GTDB taxonomy): domain Bacteria; phylum Actinomycetota; class Actinomycetes; order Propionibacteriales; family Nocardioidaceae; genus Nocardioides. The sequence goes on along the minus strand of DASTDJ010000328.1, from coordinate 1,854 downwards.
CACGCCGAGAAGCCGTTCCTGCGCGAGGCGCAGCGCACGCTCGCCGATGCGGTGACGACCTTCGTGCACGGCATCGGGGAGACCGTCCAGGCGAAGGCCGCCGCGGCGGCACTGTTCGGCGGTGGCGATCTGTCGGAGCTGAGCGGGGCGACGCTGGGCGCCGCGCTGCGCGAGGCCGGCTCGCTGACGATCGACCGGGGAGCCGAGCTCCCGACGATCGTCGACCTGCTGGTCGACAGCGGGTTGTCGAAGAGCAAGGGCGACGCGCGCCGGACCGTCGGCGAGGGCGGCGCCTACGTCAACAACCACCGGGTCGACGACCCCGAGATGCGTCCCACCGACGACGACCTGCTCGACGGGTCGTGGCTGGTGCTGCGTCGGGGCAAGAAGCACTTCGCGGGCGTCGAGGTCCGCTGACCGGCGGCCGATGAGCGGCGAGGCGGGCTGGCTGGCCGGGCTGGAGGAGTCCGCCCGCACGCGGCTGCCCCCCGAGGTCTTCGAGTACGTCGTCCAGGGCGCCCGCGAGGGGGTCAGCGCCGCCGAGGCGGAGGCGGCGTGGCGTGGCCTGCGGTTCCGGCCCCGGGTGCTGCGCGACGTCGGTGAGGTCGACCTGTCGGTGTCCCTGCTGGGCCGGCGCTCCGCCGTCCCGTGGGGGGTCGCGCCGACCACTCTTCAGCGCACCGTCCACCCCGAGGGCGAGGTCGCCATGGCCCGGGCAACCGCCGCTGAGGGCGGCGTGATGGTCGTGTCCAGCAACTCCGGCACGCCGTTCGCCGACATCGGGGCGACCGGCGTCCGCTGGTGGCTCCAGGCCTACTTGCCCGAGGACCGAAGCCTCGCCGAGCCGATGCTCGCCCGGGCCGTCGATGCCGGCGCCGACGCCGTCGTGCTGACGGTCGACACCCCGGTGGTGGCGACCAAGTACGTCGCGGCCGAGCCGGTCTGGGAAACGGTCGACCCGGCAAGCGTCCGCGTGAACTTCGACGCCGATTACGCCGCCCGACCCGGCTCGGCGAAGGCGCGCGACCTCGGTCCCGCGGACCTCACCTGGCTCGCCGAGCGCACCCGTCTGCCCGTCGTGGTCAAGGGCGTGCTGCATCCGGAGGACGCCCGGCAGTGCCTGGACGCGGGTGCGGCCGCGGTGTGGGTGTCCAACCACGGGGGGCGTCAGCTGGACCGCGTGCTCCCCACGGCCGCCGCACTGCCCGACATCGTGGCCGCCGTCCACGAGGCCGCGGAGGTCTACGTCGACGGTGGGCTGCGCTCGGGTCTCGACGTGGTCGCCGCGCTGGCCCTGGGAGCGGACGCCGCGTTCCTCGGACGCCTCCCTCTCTACGCGCTGGCGGACGGCGCGGAGGGGGTGTCTCGCATGCACTCCGAGCTCGCCGCGCAGGTCGCCGAGGCACTAGCGCTCGCGGGCTGTCGGAGCCTCGCGGACGCCCGCGGGGTCGTCGTCCGACCCGGCTCCTGAACCCTGTGGCCCGGCTCACGACGACCCGATTTGTACTCCGTGCCAGGAGTCCTCTAATGTTCTCCGAGTCGCCAGGGTGCGGCGGGAAGCAAGACCGGTCAGGTCGGGCTTCCGGCCCCGAGGTGACCGCCTCCAAGCCACACCTCAACAGGTGAGCGAGAGACTGCCTTCGGGCGGACTCAGACTCCCGAGAGATCGTGCGCGCCGAGGTGTGACAAGCCCCAGCTGAAGCCGGAGACGGTGGATCTGGCGTGCGTCTGATGTTTGAGAACTCAACAGTGTGTTTGATAGTCGACGAATTAGTTTGTTTTGCCCTTGTCGGCTCGCTCTGCGGTTTGTTTGGTGGGGTGGGTTGTTTTGGGTTTGTTTTTTCGGCAATGATT
>DASTDJ010000327.1:0-3750 GCA_035710425.1 Nocardioides sp. | reverse complement strand
ACGTGGTGCTGCTCAAGCTGCTCGGGGAGGCGACCTCCGGCGAGCTCCTGACGGTGCGGATCGGCCACGAGGGCCCCTACCAGGAGCTCTCCGCGACCAGCGTCGTCGCCACCGGCTACGGGCCGCACGACGAGGCGGTGGCCACCCTCGGCATCGTCGGCCCGACCAGGATGGACTACCCCGGCACGATGGCAGCGGTGCGAGCCGTCGCGCGCTACGTCTCCCGGATCCTCGACGAGGCATGAGCCCCACCCACCGACGAACAAGACCGAAGGAAGCACGTTGAGCCAGGACCTGTACGACCTCCTCGGTGTGGCCCGCGACGCGGACGCCGACGCCATCAAGAAGGCCTACCGGCGGCTCGCGCGGCAGTACCACCCCGACGTCAACCCGGACCCGGAGTCGCAGGAGCGCTTCAAGGAGATCTCGCGCGCCTACGAGGTCTTGTCGGACCCCCAGAAGCGGGCGGCGTACGACCGCGGCGGAGACCCGTTCGGTGGCGCTGCAGGCTTCGGCCAGGGGGCCGGCTTCTCGTTCACCGACATCATGGACGCCTTCTTCGGCGGCCAGGGGATGGGTGGCGCGCAGGGTCGCGGACCGCGGTCGCGCGTCCGCCGTGGCCAGGACGCGCTGATCCGGCTCGATGTCGACCTGGCGGAGGCGGCGTTCGGCGTCGCCCGCGAGATCAAGGTCGACACCGCGGTCGTCTGTGGGACCTGCCACGGCGAGGGCGCCGCACCCGGCTCGCACCCGGTGGCGTGCGAGACCTGCCACGGCCAGGGCGAGGTGGCTCATGTGCAGCGCTCGTTCCTCGGCGAGATCCGCACCCTGCGGCCGTGCCCGGCGTGCCGCGGCTTCGGCTCGGTGATCCCCGACCCCTGCCGCGAGTGCTCCGGCGAGGGCCGGGTCCGCTCCCGGCGCACGCTGACCGTGAAGATCCCGGCGGGGGTCGACGACGGCACCCGCGTTCAGCTCAGCGAGCAGGGCGAGGTCGGTCCGGGCGGCGGGCCTGCCGGAGACCTCTACGTCGAGATCCACGTCGCCAAGCACGACACGTTCACCCGGCACGGCAACGACCTGCACTGCACCGTCACCGTGCCGATGACAGCGGCCGCGCTCGGCACCACGCTGACCCTGCCGACGCTGGAGGCCGACGTCGAGTCCGGTGCGGACTCGGGTGTCGAGACGAGCTTCGAGCTCGAGATCCGACCAGGCACCCAGGCGGGCACCGAACAGGTGTTCCGCGGCCGTGGCGTGCCCGGGCTGCGCGGCGGCCGTGGCGACCTGGTCGTGTTGGTCCAGGTGGACACCCCGACCCGGCTCGACCCGCGGCAGGAGGAGCTGCTGCGCGAGCTGGCCGCGATCCGCGGCGAGGAAGCGCCGACGGGTCAGGTGCAGCCGAGCCAGAAGTCGATGTTCGGCCGGCTGCGCGACGCGTTCAACCAGCACTGATGTCGCTGCCCGTCCACCTGGTCCCGTCGCTCGACGGGGTCTCGGTCGGGTCGCTGGTCCACGTCGACGGCGACGAGGCGCACCACGCGGTGGCCGTCCGGCGGATGCGGGTCGGGGAGGCGCTGCTGCTCACCGACGGTCGTGGAGCCCTGGCGGAGGGTGCGGTCGAGGCCACCGGCAAGCGGACCCTCGAGGTACGCGTGACGTCGTACGACGTGGTGGCGGAGCCGGCGCCGTCCGTGACCGTGGTGCAGGCCCTGGCGAAGGGCGACCGCGGCGAGCGCGCGGTCGAGGTGCTCACCGAGATCGGGGCGGCCCGGATCGTGCCCTGGGCGGCGGCGCGGAGCGTGGCCGTGTGGAGGGGCGAGCGGGCCGCCAAGTCGCTCGGCCGCTGGCGCGCGACGGCCCGCGAGGCGGCCAAGCAGTCGCGGCGGGCGTGGCACCCCGAGGTCGCCGGGCTGGCATCGACCGACGACGTGCTCGAGACCGTGGCGGCGGCCGAGCTGTCCGTCGTGCTCCACGAGGAGGCGACCGGATCGATCGCGTCACTCGCGGTCCCCGAGGCCGGGCCCGTGGTGGTCGTCGTCGGCCCCGAGGGCGGGCTCACCGACGACGAATTGGCGGCGTTGGTGGCGGCCGGGGCCCATGCGGTGCGCCTCGGCGCCGAGGTGCTCCGCACCTCCACCGCCGGCGTCGCCGCGACGGCCGCGATCCTGGCCCGCACCCCGCGCTGGACCTAGAGCGCCAGCATCGCCTCGACCCGGGCGATCTCTTCGTCGAGCTCTGACTGCTCCGCCTTGGTGAGCTTGCGCAGCATGCTGACGATCTCGACCCGGCCGTCGTCGACCCGCCAGAGGCCCTCGAGCCAGCCGTCGACGAGGATCGGGGCGGCCGCGGCGCCGTTGGGACCCTGCTGGGCCTTGCGCTTCTCGTGGTCGGTGACCCGGTCGCGGCCGGCGTGGGAGAGCCAGACGTTGTCGTAGTAGCCGAAGAGCCGCACGGGAGCCGGGGTGTCCGGGTCGGCGATGGGGGCGCCCGGCAGGTCGTAGAGCACCTTGCCGTTCTCGTCCTCGTGTCGCTCGAGGTCGTCCATGCCCTTCATCAGCGCGGCCAGGCCGGTGACGGCCGACCAGGCCGTCGCGTCGGCGGCGGAGGCGGGGCCGAAGGCACGCAGGTAGCGCCGCACGAGCTCGGGGACGTCCGGCTCGACGAGGTCGCCCTCCACCCATGCGTCTACCTGTTGGTAGACGACCTGGCCCGAGCCCTTCCAGGTGCCGCGGGGCGGGAGCTGGGCCAGCGCGTGGGTGGAGCGGGCGAGCTGGCCGAGCTGGGTCGGGGTGTACCCGGGGAACTGCTCGGCCAGTGCCAGCCCCAGGGCCTTCTGCGGGACGGGGCCGTCGGCGAGCAGGCCGGTGACCGCCTTGTCGAACGCGTCCCGGTCGATCTCCCGCGCCGACCCGACGGTCTGGCTCACCTTGATCTCGCGGTCGTGCACCGGGCGGGTCCACTGCCGCAGGGTCAGTGCGTCGTCGCGGGTGAGCAGATGGATGGTGCCGCGCATCACCAGCAGCCGGACCAGCGTCTTGTCCTCGAGCCCGCGCGTGACGTCGTACGGGTCGAAGTCGGTGAGCCGCGCGGCCAGCGAGAGGTACGGCGGCAGGTTGTCCTGCGCCTGCAGGCCGATCAGGTGCTCCGCCATCGCGACGGGCGTGGAGTCCACGCGTTCGAGCAGGTGCTGGCGGTGGAGCAGGGTCCGGTTCAGGACGTCTTTGCTGAGCCTCACTCGACGATGATCGTCTTGGTGTCCTCGGTGGGTCCACCACCCTCGCCGCCGGACGGGTCGTCGGTCAGGGCGACGAACGTGTACTCACCCGGCGCCAGGTCCGAGACGTCGACGTCGGTCTGCCAGGGGTAGAGCTTGTCGATCCAGCCGCCGGCCGTCGAGAAGCCCTCCTTGACGACCTCGTCGCCCTGCCGGATCTGCCACGGGACCGTCGCCTCGAACGAGCTGGCCACCCCCTCCGCGGTGAACGTGCCGCTGACGGCCTGTCCCTCCTCGGGCGTGGTCACGTTGACCAGCGCCAGGACGTCGAGCTCCTTCGCCGCGTCGAGGCCATCGGCGGTGTCGACCCCGAACAGCGTGGTCGGCTGCCCGCCGAGCTGGACGACCACCGGCGCGCGCTCCTGCTGGACACCCTGGAGCGTGTAGACGAGCTGCTGGACGGCGAGCCGGACCTGCTGGGCCGTCATGCCCTGGATCTTCTTGGTCCAGGCGTCGTCGCTGAGGGTGGCCACCAG
>DASTDJ010000326.1:0-7343 GCA_035710425.1 Nocardioides sp. | reverse complement strand
GGTCGGAGAGCCAAGGCGTCGAGCTCCGCGCCCAGCGACCGGCCGGTCCGGAGGCCCGCTACACCGGGCACCCCGACGAGGTGGCCGAGGCGGCGGCGGTCGCCGCCGGCATCGAGGAGCTCCGCCGCGCGGGCGGTCGCCTCAGCGAGATCGCGGTGCTGTTCCGGATCAACGCCCAGTCCGAGGCGTTCGAGGACGCCCTCACCGACCATGCGATCCCCTACGTCGTGCGCGGCGCCGCCCGCTTCTTCGACCGTCCCGAGGTCCGCGAGGCGGTCACCCGGTTCCGGGGTGCTGCCCGGTCCGACGAGGGTGCCGGTGACCTGGTCGAGGTCGTCCGGGCGATCCTGGCCGCGATGGGCTGGTCGGAGGAGCCGCCCGAGGCGCGCGGCCGGACCCGCGACCGCTGGGAGTCCTGGCAGGCGCTGATGTCGCAGGCCGAGGACTTCGCGGGCGGCGACGCGGCCGACCTGGCCGGCTTCGTCGACGACCTGGACCGCCGGGCCGCCGAGCAGCACGCCCCGGTCGCCGACGGGGTCACCCTGGCGACGTTCCATGCAGCCAAGGGGTTGGAGTGGGACTCCGTGTTCCTGTGCGGCCTTCAGGACGGCACCCTGCCGATCACCTACGCCGACACGCCGGAGGCTGTGGAGGAGGAGCGCCGGCTGCTCTACGTCGGCATGACCCGCGCCCGCACCGACCTTCGGCTGTCGTGGGCGACGGCGCGCAACCCCGGCCAGGCGGCGCGGCGCAAGCCGTCGCGCTTCCTCCTCCCGCTGCTCCCGGAGGCCGCACGGGCCACCGCCGCCTCACCCGCTCGCTCGCGGGGTGCGCGGACCTGTGTGGAGTGCGGGCGGCCTCTGGAGAGCAAGGCCGAGAAGCTCCGCCGACGCTGTGCCGACTGTCCGGTGCCCTACGACGAGGCGCTGTTCGAGCGGTTGCGCGAGTGGCGCAAGGAGCGCGCCCGCAACGACGAGGTGGCGGCGTTCATGGTGTTCAGCAACAGCACGCTCGAGCAGATCGCCGAGCACCGGCCACGCACCGCCGATGCTCTCTTGAGGATCTCCGGCGTCGGCCCCGACAAGCTGCAGAAGTACGGCGAAGAACTGCTCACGCTCGTCGAATAACTGCCATTTCGGAGAAATCTCGAAAAAAGTCAACAAATGGTTTGCCCCTTACAGAGGGGCTCCGGTAACTTTCTCGAACCAGCAACCGCGCACCACGGTCTTGGCACGACCGGCGCCCGATGACACCCGAGGAGGTGGCGACAAGTGGTCAACATCAAGAACCCGAACTGGACGCAGCTCACGTCCGCCTTTGGCATGCCCGTTTGTGGCCGCGCCCTCGTCATCACGCGAGACCGCATGGCTGCTGCGACCAAGGGACACGTGGGTGCCGTCCCGGCCTACATCCCGGGGACCAATGCCTGGAGTCCGCCCGTCTGTTGACACCCACAGATCGGCAACCTCCAGGCCGCGGAACCCACCAAGGGATCCGCGGCCTTCGTGTTTCTCAGGAGAGAAATCCGGACCGCAGATCCCGCTGCAACACCCAACGCGATCAGGTCAACGACAAGGAGGTGACAAATGACCATCAGCGTTCTCGACCGCACTGATGGGGCTGCCGTGGAGGAGACCGAGCCAACGCTCGGCGGACTGCACGACCAGGCCGAGAAGGTGGACAACGAGCGGCTGCCCTGCCGGATCCACGATTCCGAGCTGTGGTTCGCCGAGTCCCCTTCCGACGTGGAGTGCGCCAAGGCCCTCTGCACGGACTGCCCCGTTCAGGCCATGTGCCTGGCCGGTGCGCTCGACCGGCGCGAGCCCTGGGGCGTCTGGGGCGGTGAGCTGTTCCTGCAAGGAGTGGTGATCCCCCGCAAGCGTCCGCGTGGCCGGCCCCGTAAGAACGAGGTCGCCGCGTAACCAGCGGCCCGAGTCCTCATCGAAAGCAGCAACCAACCCGAAATGTCCTTTCACACGAACGGAACGAATCTCATGAACCTCATGAACGAAGAACTGGCGCGGGCGCATATGTCCGCGCGCCTGGGAGAGGCGCAGCAGTTGCGTGCGGGCGACAACCTCGTCCGTGCTCGTCGCTTGAGCCGTAAGGCCGAGCGTGCGGCGCAGCGGGCTCGCCTTGCCCTCGCTCGCGCTCTGTAGGACTCCGGGGAGTCACCTCCGGAACACCCTGATCGCGGGTGAAATCAGAGGCCGGGTACGACACACGTCGTACCCGGCCTCCTCACTTTTCCAGACGTACAGTGAGCAGGTGTCCGACGACCAGCCCCGGGTCTGCGACTTCTGTGGCCGCCACGAGAGCGACCCGGCGCGGACCCTGACCTGGAGCACCGCCGTGGAGAACGGCCGGCAGCGCACCTACTGCGACGTCTGCTCGCGCGAGCACCTGCGCAGCATGGAGGGAAAGCTCGACAGCGAGTACTGGTGACTCGTCACCAGACGACGTCCCACGCGCAGCCGCAGTGTGGATGCCGCTCCCACACCTGTCGTCCGGCGGGGGCCGCGTGGTCGATGTCGACGGTGGCCGACCAGGTGGCGGGCCGGTCGCCCTCGGCGTACCGCGCCAGGTCGCGGACCGCGTGGGCCAGTGCCAGCACCTCGAGCGTCGGATCGACGGGTACGTCGTCGGCGTCGGCCGTCGCCCGGGCCACCTGCTCGACGACCAGCGGGCGTCGCGGGTCGGGCTCGGCGAGGTGGGCGTCCACGCAGCGCAGGCAGGCGGTCTGGCCGGTCACCACGAACGGGCCGACCCTGGCGGCTGCACCGCAGACAGCCAACAGATGGGGCGCGCCCTCGCGCACGAGCGGGTCGATCTCACTGCGGAGCGGCTCGGCGGCGGTGACCACCAGCCAGGCGGTCGGGAGGTCGTCGGGCCCGGCCAGGCCGAGTCCCGCGCCGCGCAGCAGTCGCCGCGCGGTCGCCCGGGGGCCCGGGGGAGCGCGCAGCCCGATGCGAGCGTCGGCGCGCGCCGCGAGCCGACGCGCGGCGTCCTCGCCGAACTGCGCCTCGGCCGCCCGGCGCGCCGCCGGGTCGCCAGGGCTGTCCGAGCCCGGCTCACCGCCCTCGAGCACCAGCCCGGCCGCCCGTAGCGAGCGGAGCGCGGCGCTGGCGTGCGACTCGTCGGCCGTGGCGGGAAGCTCGGCGAGCAGCGCGCGCACGCCGGGACGGTCCGGGAGGATCACCCGCCGCGGCATATCGACGCCCACCTGGAGGTGGTCCCCGTCGCGGCGTACGACGTGTACGCCGGGCCGCCAGCGCAGCCTCCGGGGAAGTGGCTCTCCCATGGCGGGAGCGTCACACAGCACCGTCGTGGCTCGCGCCGCTCATCCACAGGGTGCGAAAAGTGACGGCGGCACGCCCCGGAGGGGTGCCGCCGTCGTAGAAGTCTGACTGTCGGTTTGTGGGGGCGTGTCTACGCCTTGCCGAGAATGCGGTTGAGGTTCGTGCCGCAGACGGGGCACACGGCCTTGGCCATGCGGGTGCCCTTGTCGTTGACCCTGACCTCGCCCTCTGCCTCGCGCTTTTCCTTGCACTTCACGCAGTAGAACTCGCCGCTCCAGGTCTCCGCCATGACGGCCTCCTTGCTCTCGTCACTCATTCGGTCGTCGCGACGGGGTTTCAGGGGAAGCCCGCCGGAAGTCCTGTGACAGGTGTCTCAGGACCGTTTCGACCCTACGACACGCGTCGGCGCAGGCGTGGCAGGCGCTCCGTGAGCCTGGTTGACGCGTGAAACCGCTCACGGCGCGCCAAAGAGCCCGTCAGTAGCCTGCGCGCATGCCAGAGCCCACCCACCTGCGCCTCGAGCGCCCATCCGACGGGGTCGCCCTGTTGGTCCTCGACAACCCCGACCTGCGCAACGCGATGTCCGACGAGATGACCGCATCCTGGGTCGCCGCGATCGACGAGCTGGCCGCCGACCGCTCGCTGCGCGCGGTGGTCGTCACCGGCGAGGGCTCGGCGTTCTGCTCGGGCGGCAACACCGGCTGGATCGCGAGCGAGCCGGACGCGACCGTCGACTACCTGCGCACCCGGATGATCGCGTTCTACCGGGCCTGGCTGTCCATCCGGAAGCTGGAGGTGCCCACGATCGCCGCGGTCAACGGCGCGGCGATCGGCGCCGGACTGTGCCTCGCGCTCGCCTGCGACATCCGGTACGCCGCGACCGGCGCCAAGCTGGGTGCGCCGTTCGTCAGGCTGGGCATGCACGCGGGCATGGCCGGCACCTACCTGCTGCCCGACGTCGTCGGAGAGGCGCACGCCCGCGACCTGCTGCTCACCGGGCGGGTCGTCGAGGCGGACGAGGCGCTGGGCATGGGCCTGGTGTCCCGCGTGATCGAGCCGGATGGGTTCCGCGACGAGGTGCTGCGCACGGCGGCCGACATCGCCGCCACGGCCCCGATCGCCAGTCGGCTGACCAAGCTGGCCCTGGCAGATGGTGGGCACCGCGACTTCGAGAGCTGTATCCAGTGGGAGGCGATGGCCCAGCCGATCACGCTGGCCACCGAGGACCTCCAGGAGGGGATCCGGGCCAGCCGGGAGAAGCGGGCGCCGGCCTTCCGAGGACGCTGACACGCGAAGAGACCCCCGGCCCGCCTCACGACACTTGCCTTCCCCTTGCGAGTGTCGGTCGACAGGCCGGGGGCCTCGTCCGTCGAGAACCTTGGCAGCGGGCAGGGCCGCGGTCAATCCAAACCGGGCGACCCCTGTGGACAGGCCTGTGGAGAGACCTGTGGACGGAGCGGCGACCCGGTGGAAATCCCCGGACAGGGCGGGATCGGGCTGTGGATGACACGCCCGGGCGCGGCCCGGCGCGCCCCCGTGACCAGCAAGAATGGTGTCCACGGGGTGTGGAGAGGAAAAAAGTGCGACGGAAAGGGCAGCCGTGACGGCCAGCGAGGGGTACGACGGGGGGCCGGTCGCGGCGCTGCGCCGGATCGCGTTCCTGCTGGAGCGCGCGCGGGAGGACACCTACAAGGTCAAGGCGTTCCGCGGCGCCGCCGCCACGATCCTGCCGATGCCGGCCGACGAGGTGGCCCGCGCGGTCGAGGACGGCACTCTCACCAAGCTGCCCGGGATCGGCGCCAGCTCGGCCAAGGTGATCGCCGCGGCGGTGCGGGGGGAGGTGCCCGAGCGGCTGGCTCGGCTCGAGGCCGAGCACCCCGGGCCGCTGACCGACGGCGGGGCGGAGGTCAGGAGCCGGATCCGGGGTGATCTGCACAGCCACTCCGACTGGTCCGACGGCGGCTCGCCGATCGAGGAGATGGCGATGACCGCGATGGAGCTCGGTCACGACTACCTCGTGCTCACCGACCACTCGCCCCGGCTGACCGTCGCCCGCGGGCTCAGTCCCGAGCGTCTGGTGCGACAGCTCGACGTCGTCGACGCCGTCAACGACCACCTGCTGCAGGGCTTCGGTGACTTCACGCTGCTCAAAGGCATCGAGGTCGACATCCTCGACGACGGCTCGCTGGACCAGACCGAGGAGCTGCTCGACCGGCTCGACGTCCGGGTGGCCAGCGTCCACTCCAAGCTCAAGATGGAGAAGGACGCGATGACCCGGCGGATGGTGGGCGCGATCCGCAACCGCCACACCAACGTGCTCGGCCACTGCACCGGCCGGCTGGTCACCGGGGGGCGCGGCACCCGTGGCCAGTCGCAGTTCGACGCGAAGGCGGTGTTCGAGGCCTGCGCCGAGCACGACGTGGCGGTCGAGATCAACTCCCGGCCCGAGCGTCGCGACCCGCCGACCGCGCTGCTGGAGCTGGCGCGCGACATCGGCTGCCTGTTCTCGATCGACAGCGACGCCCACGCTCCCGGGCAGCTCGACTTCCAGGTGCTGGGCTGTGAGCGCGCCCAGGACGCCGGCATCGACCCCGAACGGATCGTCAACACCTGGCCGAAGGACCGTCTTCTGGCGTGGGCGAACCAGTAACTTGTGGACATGAGCCAGGCCCAGGTGGAGGTACGCCGCTCCAAGCGGCGGCGGCGGACCGTGTCCGCCTACCGCGAGGGCGAGCGGATCGTGGTGCTGATCCCCGCGTCGCTGACCCGCAAGGAAGAAGCAGAGTGGGTCGAGACCATGGTGGCCCGGATCGAAAAGGCCGAGCAGAAGGCGCGGCTCTCCGATGACGACCTCCTCGAGCGCGCGCAGCGGCTCAACGACAAGTGGCTCGGCGGGCTGGCCACTCCCAAGTCCGTGCGCTGGGTCGGCAACCAGAACTCCCGCTGGGGCTCCTGCACGCCGGGCGACCGCACCATCCGCCTCTCCGAGCGGCTCAACGGGATGCCGACCTGGGTGATCGACTACGTGCTCGTCCACGAGCTCGCCCACCTGCTCGAGCCGGGCCACGACGCGAAGTTCTGGGCGTGGGTCGACCGCTACCCCCAGGCCGAGAAGGCCAAGGGCTACCTGCTCGGCTGGTCCGCCGCGGCCCACCTCGAGCCGCCGCCCGACGACGTCGACTGACGCCTCGCCAGCGCGACGACCGCGGTCAGGTCGTCGTTGGGCAGGGCGTCCGCCGGCCACCAGGCGACGTCGAGCGACTCCTCGCTGACGGCGTGCTCCGCGTCGTCGTCGGCGACGGCCACGAAGCGGACGTCGAGGTGGTGGACGTCTCCCTCGGGACCGCAGAACGGTACGGCGTGCTCGCTGAGGTGGACCGGGGCCGGGTCGAGGCGCAGCCCGGCAACCCCCGACTCCTCGGTCGCCTCACGCAGCGCGGCGGACGCGAGGGTCGGATCTCCGGGCTCGCAGTGACCCCCGAACTGGAACCACTGACGCGCCTTGGCGTGCAGCGTCAGCAGGACGCGGGTCCGGTCGTGGCTGAGCACCAGCGTGCTGGCGGTGAGGTGGTCGGGCCGGCACTCGCGGAACACTCCGTCGGAGTGCGCCGCGAGGTGTCCGAGGTAACGCTCGCGCAGCGCGTCCTGCTCGGGCGTGGGTGCCCGCCAGGCCTCGAGCACGCGGACGGCGTCGGCGTGGAGGCTCACTCGTCGTCGAGAAGCTTGCGCAGCTCGGCGTCGAAGTCGTCCTCGCTGAGCTCGGCCGGCGCTGCGGCGTCCTCGCGGAAGCCGAGCGGGTCGTCGAGGTCGGCGGAGGTGGGCAGCAGGTCGGGGTGCATCCACACACCGTCGCGGGCCTCGGTGCCCTGCCGGGTGCGCAGCGAGCCCCACAAGGTGGAGGCGTCGCGCAGCCGGCGCGGGCGCAGCTCGAGCCCGACCAGGTTCGCGAAGGTCTCCTCGGCGGGACCGCCCGCGGCGCGGCGGCGGCGGAAGGCCTCGGCCAGCGCGGCCACGCTGGGGAGACGGTCGCCGGCGGCGTGGTCG
>DASTDJ010000325.1:0-9589 GCA_035710425.1 Nocardioides sp. | reverse complement strand
TCATGATCGTGACCAGCGTGCTGATGTGCGTCACCGCCTGCTACGGCTACCGCGGCATGTACTGGGTGTCCCTCGTCTCGACGCCGCTGATCCTGATCCTGGCCGTGTGGGTGCTCAGTCGCTCGCTCGACGAGGTCGGCGGCTGGTCCGGCCTCGCCGGGATCGACCCGTCCTCCTCGATGCCGCTGGCCGTGGCGATCACCACCGTGGTGGGCACGTTCGTCTCGGCGGGGACCCAGGCGCCCAACTGGACCAGGTTCGGCCGCACCGGCGGCCAGGCCGTGGCCGCCTGCCTGATCGGGTTCCTGATCGGCAACGGGCTGATGATCTTCTTCGGCGCCATCGGCGCGATCACGTTCGGCGAGGGTGACTTCGTGCTCGTGCTCTACGAGCTCGGCCTGGTCGGGTGGGGCCTGGTGCTGCTGTTCGGGAACCTCTGGAAGAGCAACGCCGACACGGCGTACGCCTTCGGTGTGGCCGGTGCCGAGCTGTTCCGCCGCCCGAGCAAGACGCCGTTCGTGGTCGCCGGATCGGTGGTCGGCACCGTGCTGGCCCTGGTGGGCGTGCACGAGCACCTCGTCGACTACCTGGTGCTGCTAGGGATCTTCATCCCGCCGCTGGGCGGCGTGATCATCGGCGACTACTTCGCTCGCTGGCGCGCGGGCATGCCGGAGGGTGCGCCCCTGCCGGTGGTCAACGTGACCAACCTCGCGATCTACGCCGTGGCCAGCCTGCTCGCCTGGCTCTCCGACCACTACGAGGTCGGCATCCCGCCGGTCATCGGCGTGGCCGTCGCGGTGGTCCTGACGCTCGCGGTCGGCCGCCGGCAGGCGCTGAGCGGGTCGGCTACCCCCTGATCTGCACAGAACCTTCACGAGTCGTCCCCGCCTTCTGACAAGGACCGCTCCTACGCTGCTGGCATGAGCAGCCGGCGAATTCTCGTGGTCGAGGACGAGCCGCTCATCAACCAGGCCGTCTCGGAGCGCCTCGTCTCCGAGGGGTACGACGTGGTGCGGGCGTTCGACGGTCCGACGGCGGTCTCGGCGTTCGAGGAGCACGCTCCCGACCTGGTGCTGCTCGACGTGATGCTCCCGGGCTTCGACGGGCACGAGGTGTGCCGGCGGATCCAGGCCGAGCGGCCGGTGCCGGTCCTGATGCTCACCGCCCGCGACGACGAGGCCGACGTGCTCGTCGGCCTCGGGGTCGGCGCCGACGACTACCTGACCAAGCCGTTCCGGATGCGGGAGCTGGTGGCCCGGGTCGCCGCGCTGCTCCGCCGGGTCGACCGGGCCGGCGAGCTGGCCGGGCGCCGCCCGATGGAGCTGGGCGGCCTCCGGCTCGACCCGGCCGCACGCCGGGTCTGGCGCGGCGACGTCGAGGTGCGGCTGACCCCGACCGAGTTCGACCTACTGGCCTGCCTGGCCGCCGAGCCAGGGACCGTCGTGACCAGGGAGCGCCTGCTCGCCGAGGTGTGGGGCTGGCCCGGTGCCTCGGGCACCCGCACGGTCGACAGCCACGTGAAGGGGCTGCGCGCCAAGATCGGCGCCGACCGGATCCGCACGGTCCACGGTGTCGGCTACTCCCTCGAGGAGGGACACGCGGGGTGACCGGCCAACCACTCGCTCCGGTCCGCTCGCTCAAGGTCAAGCTCGGACTGCTCGTCGCCGCCAGCGTCGTGGTGGCCTCGGTCGTGGCCTCGGTGGGCCGGGCCGGCGGTGTGCCCGCGTGGCTCAGCATCCCGGTGACGATCCTGATTGCCCTCGCCGTGACCCAGCTGCTGGCCGTCGGCATGACGGCGCCGCTGCGAGAGATGACCGCGGCGGCGCAGCGGATGGCACGGGGCGACTACGACGTCCGGGTCAGCGAGACGTCCCGGGACGAGGTCGGCGAGCTGGCCCGCGCGTTCAACCGGACCGCCCACGACCTCGCGATGGTCGACCGGCAGCGGCGCGAGCTGGTGGCCAACGTGAGCCACGAGCTGCGGACGCCGCTGACGGCGCTCAGCGCCGTGCTCGAGAACCTCGTCGACGGCACCGAGCCCGCCGACACTCGTGCGCTCCGGCCGGCGCTCGACCAGGCGGAGCGGCTCGGCGCCCTGGTCACCGACCTCCTCGACCTCGCCCGCGTCGACGCGGGCAAGGCCCCGCTGTCACCCGAACCGGTTGCGATGGCGCCGCTGCTCGCGGACGCGGTGGCCGAGGCGCGGGTCATCGGCCGCCCCGTGGAGTACGACGTCCTGGTCGAGCCGCCCGACCTCGTCGTACCGGCTGACCCGGCGCGGTTACGCCAGCTGGTCGCCAACCTGCTCGACAACGCGTCCCGGCACAGTCCGGCCGGCGGCGTGGTGCAGGTGACGGCCGCCCGTGTCGGCGAGCTCCACCGGATCGAGGTGGCCGACCAGGGACCCGGCGTCGCGGCCGCCGACCGCGAGCGGGCGTTCGAGCCGTTCGGCACCCTGAGCGCGACCGAGGGCGGTGGCGGCACCGGGCTGGGACTGGCCATCGCGCGATGGGTGACCGACCTGCACGCAGGAAGCATCGGGTTCGTCGATCCCGCGCCCGGCACCACCGGGGCCAGGGTCCGGGTCGACCTGCCCGCCGAGCCCCCCGTCCGTCCGTCTGTCGTGGAGGAGAAGCCCGTGCCCGCAGCAGTGCCAGTCCCCGCTCCCCCGCCGCCGACCGCCGTACCCCCGACCTCGCTGGTCGACGACCTGCTCGGCTCGTTCTGGCCCGACCGCGGCGTCCCGGGCCGGGTGGCCCTGCTGCTCGGCGCGCTCGGGGTGGGGCTGCTGGCCGCGACCGTGCTGCCCTACCGGGACGCCGGCATCGGGACCTTCCTCGTGCTGCTCGCCGGCGGAGTCGTGGTCATGACCGCCAGCGCGCGCGCCGGCGACCGGTTCACCCAGGCCTGCGCGGTCATCTGCGTGCTGCTCGCGAGCGTCACGATGCTGCGCGACGCCGACTGGATCATCGCGCTCAGCGTGGTCACGGGTGCGGTCGTCACCGTCTGCGGGGTGACCGGCGCCCGCACGATGCCGGGTTTCGTGCTCTCCGGGATCTCCGGGCCGCTCGCCGGTCTGCGGGGCCTGCCCTGGCTCGGCCGCACCCTGGCCGCCCTGACCGGCGGCGGTAGCTGGCCCGCCCTGCTGCGCACCGGGCTCTGGTCGGCCGCGGCGCTCCTCGTCTTCGGCCTCCTCTTCTCCTCGGCCGACGCGCTCTTCGCCGAGTGGGCGGGCGCCGTCGTGCCCGACCTGGAGATCGAGTCGTTCGTGCTGCGCGCCTTCATCGGGGTCGCCGTGGGGGGCGTGGTCCTGGCCGCGGCGTACCTCGCGCTGAACCCGCCGCGGGTCGACCAGCCGCGGGAGGAGGTCCGACCGGTGAGCCGGCCCTTCGAGTGGCTGGCACCGGTCCTGGTCGTGGACGCCGTGTTCGCGGCGTTCCTGGTCGCGCAGGCGACGGTGATCTTCGGCGGTCACGACTACCTGGAGCGCACCACCGGCCTCACCTACGCCGACTACGTGCACGAGGGGTTCGGCCAGCTGACCGTGGCCACCGCGCTGACGCTCCTGGTGATCTGGGCAGCCGCCCGCAAGGCCCCCCGGGAGACCCCGGCCGACCGGCTCCGCCTGCGGCTGGCCCTCGGCCTTTTGTGCGCACAGACGCTCGTCGTGGTCGCGTCCGCGCTCTACCGGATGCACGTCTACCAGGAGGCCTACGGCTTCACCGAGCTCCGGCTGCTGGTCGACGTCTTCGAGGGCTGGCTCGGGCTGCTGGTGCTGGCGGTGATGGCCGCCGGCGTCACCCTGAAGGCGGCCTGGCTGCCCCGGTTCGCCCTGCTGAGCGGGACCTCCCTGGTGCTGGCGCTGGCCGCGATCAACCCCGACGCGTGGATCGCCCAGCGCAACGTCGACCGGTACGCCGAGACCGGCGACATCGACTGGACCTACCTGCAGGGCCTCTCCGACGACGCGGTGCCGGTGCTCACGACGCTGCACGACGACGTACGGGCGTGCGTGCTGGACGGCCGGGAGCGTGCCGATGACGACTGGCTCGAGTGGAACCTCGGGCGCCATCGCGCCGCCGACGACCTCCCCGAGACCGCGCCGGTGCCGCCGGACCTCTACTCGTGCCCGGCGCTCGACTGAGACTGGCGTGTTGCGGTCGGAGCGGTGACCTAGGACCAATTGCCAACGGCCAGACCGGTCCTCATCCACCGCCCGGCCAGCCGGACGCCGAGGAGTGGTGACCTAGGACCGTTTCGTCCATGGCAAACCGGTCCTGGGTCACCGCTTCCCGGACCGGCAACCATCCCCAACCGTCGCTTCGGTGGCACTTGTCCCCCGTTGCCGGACGCCAGCAGCCGAGGGAGCCGGCCGGGTGGCGCAATGCTGGACATGAAGCCACTGCCACCCGACCTCGGACCCGACCCATTCACTCGTGAGCAGGCGCTTGCGCGCGGCGTGACCAAGGCGATGTTCGCGGGCGAACGCTTCGCGCGCGTCTTCCCACGGGTCTGGCGCCTCGCTGACCACGAGATGACGCAGGCCGACTGGCTGCTGGCAGGTCGGCTGACCCTGCCGGAGCAGGCGCGACTCACAGGGCTCACCGCGATTCGCCGGCTCGGCCTGGATTTCGGCCCCCTGTTCCCGCTGCACTTCGTGATCGAAGGGGACCTCCACATCGACCTCGACGACGTGTTCCTGCACCGCACCAAGAAGCTGGCGCACCACGACAACGTCGCCGTCACGAACTCCGCGGCCTACCTGTTCTATTGCAGTCATGCGCGGGTCATCGATGCCATCAAGGTCGGTGACTGGATGCTGTACGGCGAGCACATGAGCGTCGACGAGGTGAGAGCTCTCGGGTTGTCGGCCCTGTGGCGGGACGGCGCGCACGAGGCGATCTGGATCCTGGACCACCTCGACGGTCGCTCCCGCTCGCTGAAGGAGTCCGAGACGCGCGCGATCCTGGACTTCGCGGGCCTCCCCCGGCCCGACGTCAACGTCGTCCTCGACCTCGGGCCCGACGAGCCCGTCGTCGCGATCGCGGACCTGCTGATCCGGGAGTGCGGGCTCGTCGTCGAGTACGAGGGCGCCCACCACCAAGAGGAACGGTTGCAGTACTCCAGCGACATCAGCCGGTACGAGCTGTTCCGGCGTCACGACATCCCGTACCTCCAAGTCACCAGTGAGCGACTCGGACAACCCCGCAAGCTGGCGCTCTCCGTGCACCGCGCGATGGTCGAGCTGGGGTACGACGGCCCGGCGCCGTTGTTCACCGAGCGCTGGCGTCAGCTCTTCCGGCCCATCCGGGAGGTCCTCGGATCAAGGGACGAGTGGCTGAAGGCGTGGGCTCGGGGAGCGGTGGGCTAGGACCGGTTCCCAGACCCCAGACCCGTCCCAGGTCACCGCCCCACCGGCCGCACCCGCAGCGGCGGTGAGCCAGGACCGGTTACCAGACCCCAGACCGGTCCCAGGTCACCGCCCCACCGGCCGGACCTCAGCCCAGGTCGACGATCGCGGCCACCGGCCCGCCGCCGTCGGGGCCCTGGTGGGCCGCGGAGACGGAGACGAAGACGGCGGGGTCGCCGGTGACCG
Organism: Nocardioides sp.; assembly: GCA_035710425.1. Taxonomy (GTDB): domain Bacteria; phylum Actinomycetota; class Actinomycetes; order Propionibacteriales; family Nocardioidaceae; genus Nocardioides. The sequence continues at coordinate 3,993 of DASTDJ010000325.1, read as the reverse complement.
CGGCGGTCACCCCGCCCACGCAGGCCTTGATCTGCCGGTGCCAGTGCACGTCGGAGTCGTCGAGCATCGCGTTGCGGCGGCCGCGCACCTGGCCGTCCTGCGAGACCTCGCACTTGAGGAAGACGTTGACCAGCTTGTCGTCGAGGTCGGAGGTGTGCGGACGCTCGGGCAGGTCGAGGCCGGCGGAGCGGATCGCGTCCCAGATCCCGTCCTGGTCGAGCGCGTCCTTCATCACCGAGTGGCCGATCTTGTAGCGCCCACCCACACCCGGCGCGTTGCCGACGACGACCACCTGCGCCTGGTCGAGCTCGACGCCCGAGGAGCACGACGCCACCGAGGAGTAGAGCTCCCGGTTGTGCATCACGTCGGCGTCGGTCGGCATCTCGATCTCGCCCAGGGCGACGGCGATGCCGAGCGCGGTGCACCCGTTGGAGAGGTCCATCGACTCGTGGGTGTGCTCGGTCCACACCGTCTTGCCGCGCGACTTGGCGTCCTGGATCGTGTGGATGGTCAGCAGCGGCGTCTTGGTCTGCACGTAGTGCACGTCGGCCGGGTCGGTGATCCCGGCCCGCTCCATCGCCACCTTCACCGCGTCGGCGACCTTGGTGACCATGGCCGTCCGGCCGATGTCCTCGGGCAGCAGCACCTCGCTCATCGCGAAGCCCACGGTGAGCCGCGGGTCGTCGACCGGCTCGGCGTCGACGGTGGCGAAGATCGTGGCGTGCGGGCTGATCACCCCGTCGGTGCCGCCCGACCAGACGATCGGGACCTCCTTGACCTGCTCGGCCGGAGCACCCTTCTCGATGAGCACCTCGCGGAACGCGCGGTCGGCGATGATGCGGGTGTAGTCGTTGACACCGCCGTTGCCCTCGGTCTTGCCGATGATCGCGATCACCCGGTCGGCAGCCATCACCCCCTCGTCGATGAGCTTGGCGAGCTCCGAGGCGTCGGCGACGGAATGGATCGGGACCTTGCGGACTTCGATGGCGGAGGGCATGACGTTCCTTTCCTAGGGTCGTGCGGGGTCAGTCGGGTACGACGACGGTGCCGGTGTCACCGGCCACCGCGTCGCGGATGTTCTCGAGGTTCGTGATGACGGCGTGCCCGCCGGCGCGCTCCACGAAGCGGCAGGCCGCGTCGACCTTGGGGCCCATCGAGCCGCTGGCGAAGTGCCCCTCGGCCGCGTAGCCGCGCATCTCCGCGACACTCACTCGCCCGATCTCCTCGGCCTCGGGCGTGCCGTAGCGGAGCACCGCGTTGGACACGTCGGTGGCGATCACCAGGACGTCGGCGTCGACGGTCTCGGCCAGCAGCGCTGCACCGAGGTCCTTGTCGATGACCGCCTCGACGCCGCGCAGCCCCTCGGCGTCGCGGACCGTCGGGATGCCGCCGCCGCCGTTGGCCACCACGACGTACCCGGCGTCCACCAGCGTGCGGACGGCGACCGCGTCCAGGATCTCGCGGGGCTCGGGAGACGCGACGACGCGGCGCCAGCCCTTGCCCCCGCGGTCCTCCCAGGTCTCGCCGTGCTCCATCAGACGGCGGGCCTCGTCCTCGGGGAGGTAGCGCCCGATCGGCTTGGACGGGTGGCTGAGGCCCGGGTCGTCGGCGTCGACCCGGGCGCGGGTCACCAGCGCGGCGGTCCGCCGCTCCACGCCGCGACGGCCGAGCTCGTTCTCGAGCGCGTTCATCAACGTGAAGCCGAGCGTGGCCTGGGTCTGCGCTCCGCACCAGTCCAGCGGGACCGGCGGCACCACGGCGGCGGCGAGCTCGTTCTTGACCAGGAGGTTGCCGACCTGGGGGCCGTTGCCGTGGGTGAGCACCACGTCGTCGCCACCCTCGATCAGCTCCGCCACGGCCCGCATCGCTACCACGGCGGCGGCCTGCTGGTCCTCCACCCGGGCCCGCCCGTCGGCGGACGTCATCGCGTTGCCCCCCAGGGCGATCAGGACGCGCATCTCGCAGCTCCTTCCTCCGCCAGCAGGGCGCGCAGCGGCAGCACGCCGACCGGCAGCCCATGGGCGTCGTAGTAGGCGAACATCGCGCCGAGCCATCCGCCGGGGCGCTCGTCGACGCGCGAGGCCTCGACGCCGGCCTCGGCGGCCAGCTCGGCCACCGACGCCACCCGCGAGGCCAGCTCGTACGTCGCACCGACGTGCCGGGCCTCGGTCAGCACCAGCGCGGCCACCGCCGCGACGTCGGCCAGGTCGGCGAAGCCGAACACGGCGTCGATGTCGTACGGCACCTCGACCGGACCGCTCAGGTCGAGGTTCTGCAGGTAGGCGCCCGGCTGCAGGATCGTCCAGTCCAGCCCGGACCGCCGGACCAGGTCCTCCGAGACGGCCTTGCCGAGGTGGTGCGGCATCTCCGGCGCGTACGGCGACGCCACGGAGTGGTAGACCACCCGGCCGACCCCGGCGGCGGTCGCCGCCGCGAGGGCCTCCCGGACGTAGCCGGGCTCGTCGGGGTGCATGTTCGGGGCGATCAGGTACGCCGCGGTGCACCCGCCCATCGCCACGGCCAGGTCGTCCCAGGCGGCCCGCCCCAGCGGGACGGGCTCCGCCCCGCGGCCGTGCAGCGCCTCGCACACGGCGACGCCGGTCTTGCCGTGGCCGCCCACGACGGCCACCCGGGTGACGGTCATCCGGCGACCACGTCCACGTCGGCGTGCGCCGCGCCCTCGGCCAGCCGGGCGTAGCCGGGGCCGCGGTCGAAGAACGCCGCGGCCGCGCTCGTCCGCCCCGCCCGCTCGGTCGCGGTGGCCTCCGGGTCGTGGCCGAGGTCGTCGAGGTCGTCGCCGGTCAGCACCACGCCGTACGTCGCCAGCGCCGCCTCGCGGGACACCTTGTGCCACACGACGTCGCGGACGACCAGCTCCGGGTCGCGCTCGAGCGGGTCGCCCCAGCCGCCGCCCCCGGTGGTGCGGATCCGGATCACCTCACCGGCCTTGATCGGCTCGGCGTCGGCAAGAGCGTCGACCTCGCGCTCGGCCGGGCCGCCCGGGTCGACCGTGACCTGGAACGGGGTGCCGGCCAGGCCGCCCTTGACGCCCCAGCAGGCGAGGATCGAGCGGTCGGCGATGGACATGAAGTGCGCGTCCTTGAGCATGCGGATGTGCTTCTCGTAGCCGAGGCCGCCGCGGAACTTGCCGGCGCCGCCGCTGTCCACGGCCAGCGAGAGCGACTCGACCCGGAACGGGAAGCGCGACTCGGTGAACTCGGTCGGCAGGTTCCGCGAGTCCGGCACCACGTGGATGGTGTCCTCGCCGTCGGCGTAGTAGCGGCCGCCGGAGCCGCCGCCGAGCACCTCACGCATCAGGTAGGGCCGGCCCTCGAGGTCCTCGCCGTAGACCCCGGTGTAGCGGATCGTCTCCTGGTCGGCGGGCATCCTGCCGTCGACGGCCTTGGCGAGCACGCCGGCCAGTACCCCGAGCAGCCGCAGGATCACGAAGGTGCGCGCGTTGGTCGGCGCGGGGAAGACCGGGGTGAGCAGCGTGCCCGGCGGCGGGAACCGCATCTCGATCAGCGGCACCACGCCCTCGTTGACGTCGAGCTCGGCCATCCGCTCCGGGCTGTCGGCGAGGTTGCGCAGGATCGGTGCCAGCCATTTCTTGAGGAAGACGCCGTCGCTGTAGTCGCCGCAGTGGTTGATCGGCCCCTTGGCCTGCGGGGACGTGCCGTCGAAGTCGAGCACCAGCCGCTCGCCGTCCGGGTCGTCGGGGCCGGTGCGGGTCAGCGTGATCCGCTGCGCGTGCAGCTGGGGCTCGTCGACGCCGTCGTGCTCGGCGTAGTCCTCCCACACCCAGGAGCCGACCGGGATCTTGCCCAGGATCTCGCGGCGGTACGTCGTGGTGGTCCGGTCGATGATCGCGTCGAAGCAGGACTCGACGGCATCGACGCCGTACCGGTCGAACAGCTCGCCGAGCCGCCGCGCGCCCATCAGGCACGCGGAGCACTCGGCGTCGAGGTCGGCGGCCAGGCTCTCGGGCATCCG
>DASTDJ010000324.1:0-16948 GCA_035710425.1 Nocardioides sp. | reverse complement strand
GGGCGCGGGCTGCTCTCGATGCTCTCCCGCGACACCCTCGACGAGGCGACCTGGGAGGAGGTCGAGGACACCCTCCTCACGGCCGACGTCGGCGTCGGCCCGACCCAGGAGCTCGTCGAGCGGCTGCGCACCCGGCTGCGGGTCGAGGGCGCCGACGCGACCGACCCGCGCACCGTCCTCCGCGAGGAGCTGCTGACCCTGGTGGGCCCCGACATGGACCGACGGCTTCAGATCAGCGGCGCCGACGGTTCGCCGGGCGTGGTTCTCGTGGTCGGCGTCAACGGCACCGGCAAGACGACGACGGTCGGCAAGATCGCCCGGATCCTGGTGGCCGAGGACCGGTCGGTGCTCCTCGGAGCCGCTGATACGTTCCGGGCGGCCGCGGTCGACCAGCTCGCCACCTGGGGTGAGCGGGTGGGCGTCGAGGTGGTGCGCGGCCCCGAGGGCGGCGACCCTGCCAGCGTGGCGTTCGAGGCCGTGAAGGAAGGGGCCGAGACCGGCGCCGACACGGTCATCGTCGACACCGCCGGCCGCCTGCAGAACAAGCAGGGCCTGATGGACGAGCTCGGGAAGGTCAAGAGGGTCATCGAGAAGCAGGCGCCCGTGACCGAGGTGCTGCTCGTCCTCGACGCGACCACCGGCCAGAACGGCATCGTGCAGGCCCGGGTGTTCAGCGAGGTAGTCGACGTCACCGGCATCGTGCTCACCAAGCTCGACGGCTCGGCCAAGGGCGGGATCGTGGTCGCGGTGCAGCGCGAGCTGGGCGTGCCGGTCAAGCTCGTCGGCCTCGGGGAGGGGCCGGACGACCTTGCCCCCTTCGAGCCCCGGGCGTTCGTCGACGCGCTGCTCGGCTGAGGGCACCGGAGAGGCCGTAGCACAGTCCCCCGTCCTCGGCTGTCGCACTGGTCGTGCTGGACGGACGCCTGCACTAGCGTGCTCGGCATGGCGACCGGTCGCGGCGGTGCCGACGAACACACCGGGGCACAACGGATGCACTGGTTCTCCCGGATGCTCGGCCTCTTCCCGCCGGCTTCGCTGATCGACCTGGGAGCCGGGCACGGGTTGTTCGCCATCGCGGCGGCAGACGCCGGGTGGCGGGTGACCGCCTTGGATGCCCGGGCGGAACGCTTCCCGGAGGACGCCCGCGTGGAATGGCGGGTGGGGGACGTGCGGGACCAGGATCTCGGGGGCTACGACGTGGTCGCCTGCCTGGGCCTCTTCTACCACCTGACCGTCGACGACCAGCTCGACCTGCTGGCGCGCATCCGCGGCCGGCCGATGATCCTCGACACCCACGTCGCGAACGGGCGTCCGAGCCCGTTCACGCTCTCCGAGCCCGTGACGATGCGCGGCTACCGAGGCAGGCTCTTCCAGGAGCAGGACCCGGCGAGGTCCACCGCGGCTTGGGGCAACACGGAGTCCTTCTGGCCGTCTACTCGTGCCCTCCATCGGATGCTCGGCGAGCACGGATACGACGTGCTGACCGCCACTCCGTGGTACCTGCCGACCCGCAGCTTCTTCCTCTGCCTGCCCTAGAGCGTGCCGTAGCGCTCCTGCAGCACGTCGCGCTTGTTGGTCCCCTCGGCGTTCTCGCCCTTCTCGAGGATCACCAGGTTGTGGTAGCAGTGCACGCCCACGACGTGCCGGTCGGCGTACGTCGGCTGGTAGTCGTCGTCGACGAACTCCTCGTAGTTGAGGCCGTCGACCAGCCGCTTCACGAAGCCCATGGTGGTGTCGGGGGCGTCGCGGTCCTCCGACCCGCCCCACTCCGGCCAGTACGACGTCTGGATGTCCTCGATCGCGTAGACGGCGCCGTCGGGCAGCAGCGGGAACAGGATGTGGAAGGTCTCGATGATGTCGGCGGGGACGTGGCTGCCGTCGTCGATCACGACGAGCGGGGCGCCCTCCTCCTCGATGATGCGGCGGAGCACCGCCTCGTCGGTCTGGGAGCCCATCACGGTGCGGATCCGCCCGGCGTCGACGAACGACTTGTCCTCGATGTCGAGGCCGATGATCTGCGCCTTCGGGAAGAACCACTTCCACATCCGCAGCGAGTGACCGCCGCGCTGCTCCTTGGCGTAGCCACCCACCCCGATCTCGAGGAGCGTGAAGGTGCGGCCGCGCAGGTGCTTCAGGTGCCGCTCGTAGTGCTGCGTGTAGAAGTGCAGGCCCCACTTGTCGGTCTTGAACTCCTGGGCCAGCTCGGTGAGCGACATCGCCAGCCGGGCCCGACGCTTCGCCTGCGCGGGGGTGAGCTCCGGCTGCTTCGGTTCGGCCCTGGGAGGTGCGATCCAGCGTGCGGCCCGGCGCCGCAACCCGTTGATCATGGCGCTCACCGTGCCTTCTTCGCCCAGATCGGCGCGACCGCGTCCAGCAGCTGGTGGGCTCGCTTGTCGAACGAGTGCTCGGCGGCGACCCGGTCGGCGATGGCGGCCATCTGCTCGTCGCTGGGATACCGGTCGCGGCCGGCGGGGCCGCAGAGCGTCCGCAGGTCGTCGACGGACGTGTAGGCCTGGACGGCACCCTCGAACACCTCGAGTCCGGGCACCCGGTCGGAGACCACCCGAGCGCCCGAGGCCACCGCGTCGAAGAGCCGGTTGGCGAGGAAGCCCTCGCGAGCCATGTCGCCCCAGTGGTCGGCGATGACGATGCCGTGGGTGCGGTAGAGCGTCATCAGCTGGTCGTTGGCGACGTACGACGAGCGCCAGAACGGCTCGGCGGGCGTCCCGGCCCATCCCTGCCCGTGCACGTCGGGCTCGACGCCTGCCGCCACGGCATCGAGGACGACCTGGCGGGGGCGCTTGGGATTGGTGCTGCCGACGAAAACGGGGCGACCGTCCTCGGCGATGGGGGACGTGACGTCGCGGAGCCGGGTGTCGGTGGCCTGCAGCAGCGGCTGCACCGGCCGGCCACTGACCTCGCTCATGTGCTCCGCCCACGACTCCGAGGCGGCGTAGACCAGGTCGAACCCGACGAGGTCCTCGGCCGTGACGTCGTCGGGGTGGCTGATCACCCACAGGACGTTGACCTTGCCGGGGATCGCGGGGACGGGTTCCAGCCCGCGCAGCGACAGCACGACGTCGTCGAACCTCGAGGCCGGACCGAGGACCGCGCCGCGGCGGTGAGTGACGACGTCCTGCCCCAGCTCGCGGAGCGAGCCGGCGAGCGAGCGCGCGAAGTGGGTGTCACCCCATCCGTCACCGCGAGCGCCACCGCCGGCCGCGATGGCGATGCCCCACCTCAGGGCGGGGGCCTCGGCGGTGCGCGGCGCTTGGCCGATCCGCAGCACGACCGGGCGCGGGCCGGGGAGCGCGACGCCCTCGCTCTCGAAGTGCGCGACCGCGAAGCCCGCCTCGTCCCAGCGATGGGTCTCGGCTGCCGGCAGCCGGCCGCCCCAGCGGGCGCGGAAGTGCCGTCGGTTCTCGAGCTCGAAGCGCTCCTCGGGTTCGGGGTCGGGGCGCACGTTGACCCGGGAGCCCGGCTCCAGCACGAAGCGGCCCTCACGCAGCGACGCAGCGCGCAGGCACAGGTCGACGTCCTGGAGGCGATCGGCGAACAGCGGGTCGAAGCCGCGCAGCTCGGCGAAGTCTGCGGCGCGCATCGCCATCGCCCCCGCCGAGACCGCGTGGAAACCTCGGTCGGCGATCCGATCGGCGTCCTCCGGCGGATGACCCTCCAGGTACGCGCACGGCCCCGCATCGTCCACCGGGAACACCAGACCCGCGGACGAGATCGTGTCGTCGTCGTTCAGGAGCAGGGCCTGCGCGCCGAGCACCCACGGCTCGGCGAGCCTTCGGCCGAGGGGCTCCCACCAGCGCGGACGCACCGTGGCCCGGTGGGACAGGAAGGCGACGTGCTCGCCGGTACTGGCCGCGAACCCGACGTTCCAGCCCACCGTGACCCGCAGGTCGCGAGGGAGCCGCGTGTATCGCACCCGGCTGTCGTCGAAGAACTCGGCAGCGAGCGCCAGCCCGACGTTGGCGGCGGAGCCGTTGTCGACGATCACGACCTCGAGGTCGGTGTCGGCGGTGTGCTGCAGCACCGACTCGACCGCGCGGGTGGTCAGGCGTGAGTCGTCGTGGGTGGGCACGATCACCGATAGCCGGCCCGGCACCCGCTCGGACACGCTGCCGGCGAGCTCGTCCCAGTCGACCCACTGCCGGCCGAGCACGACGAACTGGAAGTTCGGTGACTGGCTGGTGGTGATCCGGCCCTCGGCGCTCAGCGAGGCGTCGTAGTCGACGCCGACGAACGGCAGCAGCCGCATCTCGGCCCGCCGCCCGAGCCGGAGTGCGAAGTCGTGGTCCACCCAGCGCTTGATCTGCTCGTCGAAGCCGCCGACCTCCCTGGCCAGCTCGCGCTCGACCACCAGCACGTTCTGGTCGACGTAGTTGTGGACCTTGAGGTCGTCGAAGGAGTAGGGGTGGGCGCGGTAGCGGATCCGCTCGTCCTCGTGCAGCGCCATCGCGGCGTACGCCGCCCGGAGGCCCTGACCGTGCATGGCCGCGACCGCCAGCCGCAGGAAGTCGGCGCGCCACCGGTTGTCGCTGTCGAGGAAGGCGACGTAGCGGCCCCGGGCCTCCGCCAGGCCTCGGTTGCGGGCGGCGCTGACGCCCGCCCAGTCCTGGGTGACCACGCGGATCCTCGGCTCGCGTGCCGCCCACTTCGCGAGCACCTGGGGCGTCTCGTCGGTGGATCCGTCGTCCACCACGACCAGCTCCCAGTCCTCGAGGGTCTGGGCGCTGACGGACTGGAGCGCGGACGCGACGACGCGGGGCCGGTTGCGGACCGGGATCACCACGCTCACCAGGGGGGTCCCTTCGGTGGTGTCCGGGAGGGGAGCCGCCGCCCACTCCGCGCGCCACCGGTCCTCGGCCTCCTCGTCCCAGTCGTCGAGGACGCGGGAGCCGGCATGCTGCTCCTGCACGCCGATCAGCCGAGCCCGTTCGGTCAGGGCGGTTCGGGCCGCCCCCCAGGTCAGGGCCGGATGACCGGGGAGCGGTGTCTCGTCGTCAGCGGAGGCCAGGAACAGCCCGAGCGCCCCACCGGGGTGCTCGTTGCGCTCGGCCTCGGTGCCCACCGCGCTGCTGTCGAACAGCGGTCCGAGACGGCGGGCGGCGCCCTTGGCGCGCAGGTAGCGGAGCAGTGGTCCGGCCTCGCCGCGGGCGAGTCCGTCACGCACCCACGCCGGCAGCAGCGCGGGGTCGATCAGCGGGTGGGGGGAGTGGCCGGGAGCGGCCTCGCGCAGGAAGTGCTGTGCCGCCTCCCGGTCGGACTCGAACGAGCGCCCGGTGAGTGCCTCGTAGAACGCCCGGTCGACGACGCCGGCCCCGACGAGCCGATCGGGACCCTTGCCCGACGTCGCGCCCGTCGTCTTGCCAGGGCTGGTCGCCTCGCTGGGTGCTGCGGCGTCCTGGCCGGACCGAAAGAGCTTGCCTCGCTTCACTCTGCCCCCACTTCCTCGCGCCCCACACCCTATGGCGCTGGCCCCCGGACCCTTGACCCGGTGAGCCCGTTACGTGCCCGAAACAAACAGACGGAACTCGTTTCCTCCCCGCAACATCGGCGGGCGTACGTCGAAACGTCCGACCGCCATGGTTCTCGGCAATGGGGCACTCCTCGGAGCCGACAGAGCCGTCGGCCGAGCGGTCTGCCCTCCCGAGTACAACCCTGGAGGACTCATGGACTTCGGCTTGCAAGCCTGGATGCTGGTCTCGGCGTCCCTCGTCCTGATGATGACCACTCCCGCGCTCGCACTGTTCTACGGCGGCATGAGCCGCTCGAAGTCCGTGCTCAACATGATGATGATGTCCTTCGGCGCCCTGGGCGTCATCGGCATCGTCTACGTGCTGTGGGGCTGGTCGATGTCGTACGGCACGGAGGACGTCGCGCTGCTCTTCAACAACCCGTTCGAGACGTTCGGTCTCGACGGCGTCGCCGGCAACGCCTACATCGGGGTCGGCTTCCAGATGACGTTCGCGGTGATCACCGCGGCGCTGATCAGCGGAGCGGTCGCCGACCGCCTGAAGTTCTCGGCCTGGATGCTGTTCGTGCCGCTCTGGGTCACGCTGTCCTACTTCCCGCTGGCTCACATGGTGTGGGGCGGCGGCTTCCTGAGCACCGCGAAGAACGGCCTCGCCGACCTGGTCTTCGGCGGCGACGTCGCTCCGATCGACTATGCGGGCGGCACCGTGGTGCACATCAACGCGGGTGTGGCCGGCCTGGTGCTGGCGATCCTGCTGGGCAAGCGGCTCGGCTTCGGCAAGGAGCCGATGAAGCCGCACAACCTGACCCTCACCATGATCGGCGCCGGCCTGCTGTGGTTCGGCTGGTTCGGCTTCAACGTCGGCTCGTGGGTGCCCGGTGACCTCACCGGAGACGCCGCCGCGCAGTACTGGCTCGACGAGACCAGCCTGGTCTGGCTGAACACCACCGTCGCGACCTGCGCCGCGATGCTCGGCTGGCTCCTGATCGAGAAGATCCGCGACGGCAAGGCCACCTCCCTCGGCGCCGCCTCCGGTGTCGTGGCGGGTCTGGTCGCGATCACCCCGGCCTGCGGGGCGCTCTCGCCGGTCGGCGCGATCCTCCTCGGCCTGGTCGCGGGCGCCCTCTGCGCGCTCGCCGTCGGCCTGAAGTACCGGTTCGGCTACGACGACTCGCTCGACGTGGTCGGCGTCCACCTGGTCGGCGGCCTGGTGGGCACCGTGGGCATCGGGTTCCTGGCCACCAGCGGCGGCCTGTTCTACGGCGACGGCGCGAAGCAGCTGGTCATCCAGGTGCTGGTGGCGCTGTTCGCGATGCTCTGGTCGGCGATCGCCACCCTGATCGTGGGTCTGATCGTGAAGCTCACCATCGGCCTGCGGGTCGACGAGGAGGACGAGGTCGAGGGCATCGACTTCGTCGAGCACGGCGAGTCGGCGTACGAGCTCGCAGTCGGCGGCGCCCGTCGTACCGGCGCACTCGCCGGCACGACCGCCGCCGCTCCGGCCACCACCACCAAGGAAGAGGCCAACGCATGAAGCTCATCACCGCGGTGATCAAGCCGCACAAGTGGGAGGACGTCCGCGAGGCCCTCGAGACCTTCGGCGTGACCGGGATGACGGTCAGCGAGGTCAGCGGCTACGGCCGGCAGAAGGGGCACACGGAGGTCTACCGCGGGGCGGAGTACGACATCGCCCTGGTGCCCAAGATCAGGATCGAGATCGTCGTCGACGACGGCGACACCGACGACGTCGTCGGGATCATCGTCAAGACCGCGCAGACCGGCCGGATCGGCGACGGGAAGGTCTGGGTCAGCCCGGTCGAGACGGTCGTCCGGGTCCGCACCGGCGACCAGGACGAGGCGGCGATCTAGGGGGAGGGCCGGTGGCACGCCGTCCACCGGCCGGGTGCGCCCCGGCCGGTGGGCGGTCGTTAACACGCCTGAAACACGGGACGAGCCGTGAGGTAACAATCCGCGGGTTGGTTGAAGTCTCGTGACTCCCCTCGTGCTCCCTCACGCCGCCACGTCGGCGATCGACACCGGCGACACCGCCTGGCTGCTCGCGGCCAGCGCCCTCGTGCTCCTGATGGCGCCCGGCCTGGCGCTCTTCTACGGCGGCATGGTCCGCTCCAAGAGCGTCCTCAACATGATCATGATGTCCTTCGGGACCCTGGCGGTGGTCGCCATCCTGTGGGTCCTGGTCGGCTACTCGATCGCCTTCGGTGACGACGTCGGCGCCGGCCTGCTGGGCGATCCCACCCAGTACGCCGGCCTCAGTGACCTCCTGGATCCCGCGTCGAACGGCGAGTCGACCGTGCCGCTGATCCTGTTCGCCGTCTTCCAGGGCCTCTTCTGCGTGGTCACCGGGGCGCTGGTGTCCGGTGCGATCGCCGACCGGGCCAGGTTCGGCGCCTGGATGGTGTTCGTCAGCGTCTGGACCCTGCTCGTCTACGCGCCGATCGCCCACTGGATCTTCGACTTCTCCGCGGGCGACCACGTGGGCGGCTGGATGGCCAACGAGCTCAAGGTGATCGACTTCGCCGGCGGCACCGCGGTCGAGATCTGCTCGGGCGCCTCCGCGCTGGCGCTCGCGCTGGTGCTGGGCCGCCGGATCGGCTTCGGCAGGGACCCGATGCGGCCCCACAACCTGACGCTGGTGATGCTCGGTGCCGGCCTGCTCTGGTTCGGCTGGTTCGGCTTCAACGCCGGATCGGCGCTGGGCGCCAACCACAAGGCGGCGGTCGTGTTCACCACGACCTTGCTGGCGGGTGCGGCCGGCTCGCTCGGCTGGCTCGCGCTGGAGCGGATCCGCGACGGCCACGCCACGACCCTGGGCGCGGCGTCCGGCCTGGTCTCCGGGCTGGTGGCGATCACCCCTTCGTGCGGCTCGGTGTCGCCGATCGGCTCGATCGTGATGGGCGCCGTGGCGGGCGTGGTGTGTGCTCTGGCGGTCGGCATGAAGTACCGCTTCGGGTACGACGACTCCCTCGACGTCGTCGGCGTCCACCTGGTCGGCGGTCTGGTCGGCACGTTCGGCATCGGACTGATCGCCACCGCCGCGGCACCGACCGGCGTGGACGGGCTGCTCTACGGCGGGGGAGCGGACCAGCTCTGGCGACAGCTGCTGGGCGGTGGCGCGGTGCTGGTCTACGCGTTCGTCGTGTCCGGCATCATCGGCATCGTCGTCGACAAGACGATGGGCTTCCGGATCGACGAGGAGCACGAGGTCAGCGGCATCGACCTCGTGGTGCACGCCGAGACCGCCTACGACCTGCACGCCACCGCCGGCGCCCGCACGACCGGCGGCCTGCTCGGCTCCACCCGTGAGGAGAACCCCGAATGAAGCTGATCACCGCGGTCGTCAAGCCGCACAAGTGGGAGGACGTCCGGGTCGCGCTGGAGGCCGTCGGCGTGACCGGGATGACGGTCAGCGAGGTCAGCGGCTACGGGCGGCAGAAGGGCCACACGGAGGTCTACCGGGGCGCGGAGTACGACATCGCGCTGGTGCCGAAGGTCCGGCTCGAGGTCGCGGTCAGCGACGCCGACGTCGAGACCATCGTCGGTGCCATCCAGCAGGCCGCGCAGACCGGCCGGATCGGCGACGGCAAGATCTGGGTGTCGCCGCTCGACTCGATCGTGCGGGTGCGCACCGGCGACCGCGACGACGCCGCCATCTAGATGACGGCCGCCGACCGAGCCGCCCGCGCCGCGGACGCGGACAAGCTCTGCGCGGCGGCGTACGACGGCAGCGGCGGGCTCGAGGCCGGCGCGGCGCTGATCGCGGTCGGGGGCTACGGGCGCGCCGAGCTGGCGCCGTACAGCGACCTCGACGTGGTGCTGGTGCACGACGAGGGCGTGGAGCTCGGCGAGCTCGGGCAGCAGGTGTGGTACCCGATCTGGGACTCCGGCGCGCAGCTCGACCACTCCGTGCGCACGCTGCCGGAGATGGTGGCGACCGCGGGCGCCGACGTGCGTGTCGCCTCCGGGCTGCTGGACGTGCGGCACCTCGCGGGCGATCCCCATCTCACCCTCCGCCTCCGCACCACGATGCTGGCGCAGTGGCGGCGGTCGGCGCGCGAGCGCCTGCCGGAGCTGCACCGGCTGGTGCGCGACCGGCACCGGCTGATCGGCGAGCTGGCCCACCTCTCCGTGCCGGACCTGAAGGAGGCCGAGGGCGGCCTGCGCGACGCGACCGTGCTCAAGTCGCTGGTAGCCACCTGGCTCGTCGACGTGCCGCACAGCGACCTGGAGCGCTGCCGGCTGGCGCTGCTCGACGTGCGCGACCGGCTGCACGAGAGCGCCGGCCGGGCCACCGATCGGATCGCGCCCGAGGCCTGGGAGGCGCTCGCGGCCGGCCTGGACCTGTCCGACGAGCGCGCGGCGCAGGTGCACGTGCGCGAGCTCGGCCGCCGGATCACCCACCTGTCGCGGCTCGCCTGGCGCCGGGTGGATGCGGTGCTGGCGCGGCCGACGTCGCCGCGAACCGCCCGCAAGCCCGCGCTCGAGCCACTGGCTCCCGGCGTCGCCCTCTCCCGCGGCGAGGTGGTGCTCGACCGCGGCGCCCGGCCGGCCGACGACCCCGTGCTGCTCCTGCGTGCGGCCACCTGGGCGGCCGAGCTCGACGCCGTGCTCGCCCCGCCGACCGCGGCCCGGCTGGTGCGCGAGGGGGCTCCGCTGCCCGACCCGTGGCCGGCGGAGGCGCGCCACCTGCTGGTCCGGTTGCTGGCGTCCGGACGCGGGCTGCTCGGGGTGTGGGAGACGCTCGAGGAGACCGGCGCGCTGGCCGGGATCCTGCCGGAGTGGGAGCGGATCCGGCTGCTGCCGCACGCCTCGGTCATCCATCGATTCACCGTCGACCGACACGTGGTGGAGACCTGCATCGAGGCCTCCGAGCTGATCCGCTCGGTCTCGCGTCCGGACGCGCTGATGGTGGCCGCGCTCCTGCACGACATCGGCAAGGGCGGGCTGACCGAGCACAGCGTGGCCGGGGAGCCGCTCGCCCGCGGGATCGCGACCCGGATGGGCTTCGACCCCGCGACGGCCGACCTCATCGCGCTCCTGGTGCGACACCACCTGCTGCTCGCCGAGACCGCCACCACCCGCGACCCCGACGACCCGGCGACGGTCGACCTGCTGGTCTCGCGGGTCGGCTCGGCGCAGGCGCTCGCCTTGCTGACCGCGCTGACCGAGGCCGACGCCAGGGCGACGTCGGCGAAGGCCTGGTCGTCCTGGCGGGCCGGGCTCATCCGTGGGCTGTCCCGCCGGGCGCTGGCCGCGCTCGATCCCGGCATCGCGCCGCCGGCGTCCGCCGAGGAGCTGGCGGTGCCCGAGGACCTCGCCGACGACGCAGTGGCGATCACGGTCGACCCGGTCGCCGACGGCTGCCGGGTGACGGCCATCGCCATGGACCGCGTGGGCCTGCTCGCCGACCTGGCCGCGGTGTTCGCGCTGCAGCGCGTCCCGGTCCGGGCCGCCCGGGCCTGGGCACAGGGGCGGCACGGCATCTCGGTGTGGGAGGTGGCCGAGGAGTACCTCGACCCCGCGATCCTGCGCACCCGCTTCGAGGGGATCAGCGAGGGCCGGATCGACCCGGCGGAGCGGCTCCGCCCGGCCGACGCCTCGGTGCTCGCCCCTACCGTCGTCGTACATCCGGAAGCCAGCGAGCAGGCGACGGTGCTCGAGGTGCGCGCCGCCGACCGGCCGGGCGTGGTGCACCTCGTCTGCGCGGCGCTCGCCGCACTCGAGGTCACGGTCCGCTCGGCGCACGTCGACACGCTCGGCCCCCAGGCTGTGGACGTGTTCTACCTCCAGGAGCAGTCGGCCGGTGCGCTGTCGGAGACCCGCTCGGCAGCGGCGGCGCACGCCGTACGCGCCGCGCTCTCCGGAAACATTTCCGGCGCGGGGGGCTGACGAACGCCTCCTGAGCGGGTTGGATGTGCCGCGGTGTCCATCCAACGGCACCACCACCTCATCTCGGGAAGGACCACCCATGTCCGCACGTTCCAGGCTGCGCCGGGTCGCCGTCGCAGCCGCCGCTGTCACCCTCGTCCCGGCCTTCGCGTCCGGCGCCACCGCGTCCGGAGCGGACGAGCCGCCGTCGACGCCGGTACCGATCACCACACCCGACGGGCTGCTGATGAGCTACGTGCTCAACGCCAAGCACGCCAACCACGGGCAGCTGAAGAAGGTCGAAGCCGCGGTCGAGCGGGCCGACGGCGTGATCATCCAGTCGTGGGCGCAGATCGGGGTCGTGGTGGCCCACTCCGAGAACGACACGTTCCGCGCCGACGTGAGCGAGTACGCCGGCACGGCGCTCGAGTCCGTCGGCGCCACCCGCAGCGTGGCCGTCTCCGAGGGCACGCCCGGGGTCGACGGCTCCGGCACCCGGCACGGCGAGCAGAAGGTCGAGGGCGAGGTCGGCACCGAGGAGACCACGGCCGTCGTCCCCGACCCTCGCGAGGGCGAGCAGTGGGACATGCGGATGATCAAGGCCGACCAGGCCCACGAGGTCACCGACGGCAGCCGTGCCGTGCTGGTCGGCGTCCTCGACAGCGGGATCGACCCCGACCACCCCGACCTGGCGCCCAACATCGACACCGACGAGTCGGTGAACTGCACCGACGCGGGGCGGCTGGACCGTTCCGCGACCGGGTGGCACCCGACCACGAGCGACCACGGCACCCACGTCGCCGGCACCATCGCAGCCGAGCGCAACGGCCAGGGCCTCGTCGGCGTCGCGCCCGGCGCCCGGATGGCGTCGGTCAAGGTCGTCAACGACGACGGGTTCATCTACCCCGAGTACGCCGTCTGCGGTTTCGTCTGGGCCGGCCTGCGTGGCATGGACGTGACCAACAACAGCTACTACGTCGACCCGTTCATGTACTACTGCGAGGACCAGCCCGACCAGTACGCCGCCAAGGAGGCCGTGCGCCGCGCGGTCGAGTGGTCCACCCACCGCGGCGTCGTGCACGCCGCCGCGGCCGGCAACGCCGCCACCGACCTGTCCAACAACACGGTGGACACCACCAGCCCCGACGACGGCACCCCGGTCAACCGCACCATCAACAGCGGCTGCGAGGACATCCCGACCGAGCTGGACGGCGTGGTCACGGTCTCCTCGATGCAGCAGTTCCCGGCCAACAGCGGGGAGAGCCGCCTCTCGAGCTTCTCGAACCGCGGCCTGGGTGAGATCGACGTCGCCGCCCCCGGCTCGAGCATCCTGTCGACCATCGTCAACGGCAACGGATACGGCCTGAAGAGCGGTACGTCGATGGCCTCGCCGCACGTCGCCGGCGTGCTGGCCCTGATGAAGTCCGCGCACCCGAACTGGTCGCCGAAGCGGATGATCGAACAGATCCGCGTCCAGGCCGACGACAAGGCGTGCGGCACCACCACGGCCGGACCCGCGTGCGTGGGCCCGGTGGAGGACAACAGCTACTTCGGTGAGGGCGTGGTCGACGCGCTCGACGCCGTCAGCTGACCCTCAGGAACCGCTGACCCGTCACCACGTCGGTGACGGGTCAGCGGTTTCGCGCCCGGTCGGCGGCCGATGGGGCCCCCGGTTAGGCTGGGACCTCCGATCGAATCTGCTTGAGGACCCTTCTTGTTCGCCACACTCTCCGACCGCCTTGCCGAGACCTTCAAGAACCTCCGGGGCAAGGGCCGGCTCTCCGAGCCCGACATCGACGCGACCGCGCGCGAGATCCGGATCGCGCTGCTGGAGGCCGATGTCGCGCTGCCCGTGGTCAAGGACTTCGTCGCAGCGGTCAAGGAGCGCGCCCGGGGCGAGGAGGTCAGCCAGGCGCTGAACCCCGCCCAGCAGATCGTCAAGATCGTCAACGAGGAGCTCGTCACCATCCTCGGTGGAGAGACCCGCCGGATGCGCTACGCCAAGTCCGGCCCCACCGTCGTCATGCTCGCGGGTCTCCAGGGTGCCGGTAAGACCACCCTGGCCGCGAAGCTGGCCCTCTGGCTGAAGGAGGAGGGCAAGAGCCCGGTCCTGGTCGCCGCCGACCTGCAGCGGCCCAACGCGGTCAACCAGCTGCAGGTCAACGGCGAGCGCGCCGGCGTGCCGGTCTTCGCTCCCGAGCCCGGCAACGGCGTGGGCGACCCCGTGGCGGTGGCGCGGGCCTCGATCGAGGAGGCCAAGCGCAAGCTCTACGACGTCATCATCGTCGACACCGCGGGTCGGCTCGGCGTCGACGCGGAGATGATGAAGCAGGCGGCCGACATCCGCGACGCCGTGCAGCCCGACGAGGTCCTCTTCGTCGTCGACGCGATGATCGGCCAGGACGCCGTCTCCACGGCCCAGGCCTTCCTCGACGGCGTCGGCTACGACGGTGTGGTCCTCACCAAGCTCGACGGCGACGCCCGCGGCGGTGCCGCGCTCTCGATCCGGCAGGTGACCGGACGGCCGGTGATGTTCGCGTCGGCGGGCGAGAAGCTCACCGACTTCGACGTCTTCCACCCCGACCGGATGGCCTCGCGCATCCTCGACATGGGCGACGTGATGACCCTGATCGAGCAGGCCGAGAAGGCCTTCGACCAGGACCAGGCCATGAAGGCCGCCCAGAAGCTGAGCGGGCAGGGCGGGGAGTTCACGCTCGACGACTTCCTCGAGCAGATGCAGCAGGTCCGCAAGCTCGGCTCGATGTCGAAGATCCTCGGGATGTTGCCCGGCATGGGCCAGATGCGCGACCAGCTCGAGAACTTCGACGAGCGCGAGATCGACCGCATCCAGGCCGTCATCCAGTCGATGACGCCCGCCGAGCGGGCCAACCCGAAGATGATCGACGGCTCTCGCCGGGCCCGGATCGCCAAGGGCTCGGGGCGCCAGGTCTCCGACGTCAACAGCCTCGTCGACCGCTTCTTCGAGGCTCGCAAGATGATGATGCAGATGGCCCGCGGCGGCGGGATGCCCGGCATGCCGGGGATGCCCGGAGCGCCCGGTGGCGGCAAGCGGGCCAAGGCGAAGCAGCAGGCCAAGAAGGGCAAGGGCAAGGGACGCCGGGTCTCCGGCAACCCCGCCAAGGCCGCCGCGCAGGCAGCCGCGGAGAAGGAGAAGGCCGCCGCGGCAGGCGCCAACCCGTTCGGCAACCCCGACGGCGAGGAGATCGACTACGAGAAGGCCGCCGCCGAGCTGCAGCTGCCCAAGGACTTCTCGAAGTTCCTGAAGTAGGCGTGGCCACCACCCTCGTCGTCGACGGCGCCAACACGGTCGGCAGCCGCCCCGACGGCTGGTGGAAGGACCGCGCCGGGGCCGCCCGCAAGCTGCACGAGGCCCTGATGGTCGCCGACACGTCGTACGACGTGATCGTGCTGGTCCTCGAGGGCGAGGCCAAGGGCGGCGTCGTCGCGGGCCGCGACGCCCACGTGCGCACCGTGCACGCTCCCGGAAACGGCGACGACACGATCGTCGCCCAGGCCCGGGCCGCGGCCGAGCGCGGCAACCAGGTGGCGGTCGTGACCGCGGACCGGGTGCTCAAGACGAGGGTCGCGCGCTACGCCAGCATCCTGAGCCCCACCTGGCTGCTCGACCAGCTCTGAGCGTCCGGCGTGCGACGCGCCGGATCCCGTTGATCTCGATTGCGGAACCGAGGTTTGCCGGAGCAGGGTGCGGGAAGCAGACCCGAGGACAACTCCATCGAAAGGCACTCCCCATGAATGCACTTCTCCACCGCTCCCGGCGGCTCCTCGTCGTCCTGGCCGTCGCGCTCGGCGTGAGCGTCGCCCTGGCGGCGACCACCCCCGCCTCGGCTGCCAGCGCCGACCGTTCCGACAGGGCCCGCAACTACTACGGCGCGATCTCGGTCGGCTTCCAGGACCACGCCTGGGGCGCGTCGTACGACTATCGCACCAAGCGGGCCGCCCAGCGTGCGGCGCAGCGGGCCTGCAAGAACCACTCCAACTTCCCCGGCCAGTGCAACTCCGTCGTGTGGGTCCGCAACGGCTGTGCGGCGGTGTCGGTGAAGCTCCGCTCGGACGGTTCGGTCAGCCGCTACGGCTGGGCCGTGCGCCGCTTCAAGGGCCCGGCGATCAACGCCGCGCAGCACAAGTGCGGTCGCCAGTGCAAGAAGCTGACCTGGGTCTGCACCACGCGTCCCTGACCCCTGTCATCACTCCGGGCCCCGGTAACGTCACGCGGCATGACCGCGTTGAGGTTCCGGGGCCCGGTGCTGCCTGACGGCGAGACCCGCACGCTGTACGTCGACGGCGGCCGGATCACCTACGAGCGCACGACCGGGGCGGACACCGAGGCGGAGGGCTGGATCGTCCCAGGGCTCGTCGACGCCCACTGCCACATCGGCCTCGACGACGACGGCCCGATCTCCGATGAGGAGAGCGAGGCGCAGGCGCTGCAGGACCGCGACGCCGGCGCGCTGCTGATCCGTGACTGCGGGTCGGCCGCTGACACCGCCTGGATCCACGAGCGCGAGGACCTGCCCCGCCTGATCCGCGCGGGCCGGCACATCGCCCGCACGAAGCGCTACATCCGCAACTACGCCCACGAGGTCGAGCCCGGCGAGCTGTCCGAGTACGTCGCCCGAGAGGCGCAGCGTGGCGACGGGTGGGTCAAGCTCGTCGGCGACTGGATCTCCCGCGAGGAGGGCGACCTGGCGCCGTCGTTCCCGCCTGAGGCGTTCGCCGCCGCGATCGCCACTGCCCACGAGCACGGCGCCCGGGTCACCGCCCACTGCTTCGGCGAGGCGGTGCTGCCGGGCCTGATCGAGGCGGGCATCGACTGCATCGAGCACGGCACCGGGCTGTCGCCGGAGCTGATCGACACCATGGTCGAGAAGCGGATCTCGCTGGTCCCGACGGTCATGCAGATCGACAAGTTCCCGCAGTACGTCGAGCAGGCCGGCACCAAGTTCCCGGCCTACGGCGCGCACATGACCGACCTGCACGCCCGGCAGCGCGACACGATCATGGCGGCGTACGAAGCCGGCGTGCCCCTGTTCGCCGGCTCCGACGGCGGCGGGATCAGCCGGCACGGCAACATCGCCGGCGAGGTGGTCGCGATGGCCGACCTCGGCCTGCCCGCGGAGTACGCCCTCGGCGCCGCCTCGTGGCGGGCCCGCGAGTGGCTCGGGTGGAACGCCGGTCTCGATGAGGGTGCGCCCGCCGACTTCGTCGTCTACGACCGCGACCCGCGCGAGGATCTCTCCGTGCTCCGGCAGCCCAAGCGCGTCGTGCTCCGCGGACGGGTCGTCGCCTGACTCAGACCTGATGCCGGGGGCGCCCGGTGGCGAACAGCACCCCGACGACGATCAGCATCAGGAACCCGATCCCGCCGAGGACGAACGGCAGGAAGATGCTGATGGCGATTCCGCCGAAGAACTCCTTGAACTCCGGGGCCGGGCCGATCTGGATCGGGCCGCCGGTCTCCTCACACGTGACCTCGAGGTCGCCCGAGCCCGGGTCGAACGTCTCGTCGCCCTCCCACTCGCGGCTCCCGCTGCTCTT
>DASTDJ010000323.1:0-6141 GCA_035710425.1 Nocardioides sp. | reverse complement strand
GGGTACATCTCGTACATGGGTCCACTCCTGGTTCGGATCGTTGACCATCGAAGCCGGAGAGGCCGTCCGCAGAGGGGACGGTCGACCGTGGATCACACGGGAGGCACTGGCCTGCAAGAACTGCGGATCGCGCGAGATGCTGGAGGCTGACCCGCCGCGGAAGGCGTCACCGACGTCGATGGAGATGTGTCGAGAAGCCGTGCAACGCCGTCCACCGCGGCGAGGTGGCCTCTCTTAACAGGCCTCGCCGCGGCAGCCGATAAGTACGAACACGCTCCGCATGATGTGGACACAGTACGGCGCGGCCCGACGAAGTCGCACGATGTTTCGGCATCTGTTCGCGATCCGAGACGATCGTCCCGGAGTGACACACTCGCCCCATGAGTGCCCCACCCGATCTCCCCGACGTCGTACATCGGGCCTTCGACGTCTCTCGGAAGGCCGGCTACGTCTCGTTCTGCCGCAACGAGACCGGCCGGCTGCTCGCCACGCTCGCCGCCACCCGCGGCGGGACGATGGCCGAGTTCGGGACCGGCTGTGGCGTCGGCACCGCGTGGCTCCGTTCGGGGGTCCGCGGCGACCGGGCCCGGATCCTCACCGCCGAGCTCGACCCGAAGCTCGCCGGCGCCGCCCAGGAGATCTTCGAGGACGATCCCCAGGTCGACGTCCTCGCGGCGGACTGGTCGACGCTGCTCGACAAGGGCCCGTTCTCGCTGCTGTTCCTCGACTCGGGTCAGCCCAACGAGGTCGGCGTCGACGCGGTCGCCGACCTGGTCGAGGAGGGAGGACTCGTCGTCCTCGACGACTTCACGCCGTGCGAGCTCTGGCCTCCGATCTCCGGTGGCCGGGTCGACACGCTGCGCGAGGAGTGGCTGACCGACAAGCGGTTCACGACCGTCGAGGTGATGGTGGCCTCCGACGCGGCGACCCTGATCGCCACCAAGCGCTGAGAGCGCCGTCGCCCTGCTGGTCTGCACCAGCAGGCGAACGCCTGTCCCCGGGGGTATCCCCGACCTAACCTGAGGTGTCCCGGGGGCACGTTCAGGACAGAGGCCACTCGATGAACCTCAGACGATTCAGCGTCGCTACGTTCAACCTCTTCAACCTGCAGCTCCCCGGCGAGCCGATGAACCGCAACCAGACCCCGTGGACCCAGGCGGAGTACGAGCGCAAGCTCGTGTGGACCGCGCGGATGCTGGAGCAGCTGGACGCCGACGTCGTGGGGTTCCAGGAGCTCTGGCACGCCGACACCCTCGAGAAGATGCTCGTGGACAGCGGCCTCGACCAGACCTACGACCTCCTCGCCACGCCGGCCGTGGGCACCAAGATCACCTGCGCGGCGCTCGTCCGCAAGGGCATGTTGCAGGGCACTCCGGACTGGATCAGCCTGTTCCCCGACAAGGTGCGACTCGAGTCCGACAACGACCCGCTGGACCCTCAGGCGCCGCACATCAGCGTCACCCTGAACTCGTTCTCGCGCCCGGTGCTGCACTTCCAGCTGCTGCTCCGCGACGACCAGCCCGCGACCGAGGTCTTCGTCGCGCACCTGAAGTCCAAGCTGCCCGCAGGGCTCTACAACGAGTCGTGGTACCGCGACGACGTCGACACCTACAAGCCCCACGCCACCGCGCTCGGCTCGGGCATCTCCACCATCCGGCGTACGGCGGAGGCGGTGGCGCTGCGGGTGCTCCTCACCGACATCATGAAGAACACGACGACGCCGGTGCTCGTGCTGGGCGACCTGAACGACGGGCAGCACAGCAACACCATCAACATCCTCACCGAGCAGCCCGGCTACCTCGTCGGGGGCTCGGTCGGCGGCGCCGACAACGGGCTCTACACCGCGCAGACGCTCCAGGAGTACCGCGACAGCCGCGACGTCTATTACACCCACGTCCACGAGGACCTGCGCGAGTCGCTCGACCACATCCTGCTGAGCGAGCAGTTCTACGACAACAGCCGCCGGCGGCTCTGGGTCTTCGACGGGCTCGTGATCAACAACGACCACCTCAACTACGACGACCACAAGGAGGTCGGCAGCGGCGACCACGGCGTCGTGCAGGTCTACTTCAAGCACGACCCGTTCTGATCAGCGGAGCGGGCCGCCGTCCCAGGTCTCCAGACGGGTCAGGTCCTCGACGCTCGCCCGGGTGAGCTTGGTGAGCTGGCGCTCCGGCTTGCCCAGTGGCAGGACGCAGGCCACGGCGTAGTCGTCGGGGATGCCGAACAGCTCGCGGACCCGGGGCTCCTCCGCGACGGCCATGGTCGTGATCGTGCCGCCGAAGCCTTCGTTCCGCGCCGAGAGCAGGATGTTCCACACCAGTGGGTAGACCGACGCCCCGCCGACGATGCCCACGCGGTCGAGGTCCTGGTCGGTCGCCGCCACCAGCCGCAGGTCGACGCACACCACGAGCACCACCGCGGCGTCGAGGACCGGCTTCGTCCAGAAGTCGGGCACCTCCGTGGCCGCGATCTCGGCGTCCGACAGCCTGGTCGGGGCGGCGGCGTTCCACGGCCCCTCACCGGCCGCCCGCTGCGCGGTGTAGCGGCGCGCACCCGGGACGGTGAGGTCGGCCAGCGCCCGCCTGGTGTCCATGTCCCGTACGACGAGGATGCGGGCTCCCTGGCGGTTGCCCCCGCTCGGCGCGAACCGCGCGTTGTCGAGGATCGTATGGAGCACGTCGTCGGGCAGCGGCTCCCCGGTGAACTCACGCACGGCCGACGTGGTCCGCATGACGTCGTACAGGTCCATGGCGCTCAGATCTCCCCTTCGGACGCCTTCCGGATCACGATGCGCGTCCACGCTCCGAGGTAGACCCGGTCGTCGGCGGCGACCTCCTGCTTCTGGCCCTGCGGGATGGGCGTGGTCGGCAGCGGGCCGACCGAGCCGCCGACGTAGGTGCCGTTGGAGGAGCCGAGGTCCTCCACCCACCAGCGGGTGCCGTCGGTGGTCAGCTGGGCGTGTCGGCGGCTGATGCCGTTGTCGGAGGACAGGTCGATGTCGGGGCTGATGTTGCGGCTGCGGGAGGCCCGGCCGATCAGGATCGACGCGTGCTTGAGGGGTACGACGGTCGGCAGACCGGGCGAGGGCAGCGGGTCGGTGCTCTTCTGGTCGGCGTACCAGTCGGGGTCGATCCAGATCTCCGCCACCCAGCCGGTGCTGAGCGTGGCCGACGGGTTGGCGTCGGCGGCCGGGGCGACCTCGTCGGCCGCCGGTGCACCACTCGGCGGGGGCAGGGTGCGCGGCATGCTGCCGGTCGTGAAGTCGTAGCCGCAGGCCTCGCAGAACAGCGCGTCGGTCGGGTTGCTCGCCTGGCAGTTGGGGCAGGTGCCGTCGGCGCCGCCGTCGGCAGCCGGGTCCAGGGTGCTGAACGTCGCCGTGTCGTCGGGAGACGGCGCCGGCGCCTCGTCCATGGCGATGCCGCAGACGTCGCAGTAGTCGGTGGCCTCGGTCTCGTGGCCGGCCGGGCAGGTCTTCACTTCTTGATCCGGGTGGTCTTCGTGGAGGCGGTGTCGAGAGCCATCTCGTCGGCCTTGTCGACGGTCCGCTTGAGCTTCACGGTCCCTTCCTTCTCGTCCTCCACGTCGACGACCTTGCGCAGCTTGGAGGTGGCCTCGTCGTTGCCGGTCTCCGCCGCCAGCTGCACCGCACGGCCGAGCTTGGTCGTCGCCGTGGCCTCGTCGCCCGCGGCCTTGGCGGCCAGCCCCTCCTGGATCATCGCGGCGAGCTCGGTCTGTCCCGTGTAGTGGGCGACCTGCTGGTCGATCTTCGCAGTCAGCTCGGAGTCGTTGGACCAGGTCGCCTTGACCAGCCCCTGGGTGACGATGTCCTCGCCGAGTGCGAGCTGCACGCGGGCCGCCAGCTGCTCCTGGCCGATCGCCTTCGCGGCCACGCGTACGCCGACGTGGTAGTCGCGCGACTCGTCGGACCAGGCGCCGGTCGGGTAGGCGCCGGTGAGCGGGTTGACCTCCGTCCGCCGGTCGGTGAGGTCCTCCACCGTGGGCGAGACCTGGCGGACGAAGAGCACCTGGGCGCCCTGGGGCGTCCACACGCGCAGCTGCGCGTCGGCGACGCCCCGGCTCATCGCGGTGCGCATCATCTCCTGGAACTGCGCCTGCATCAGCTCGGGCGAGGGGATGATGTCGACCGTGCCGAGCAGCGCCTGGGCGATCCGGCGGATCTCCCCGACCTGCCAGTCGGTGCCCGCGCCGCGGCAGTCGCACTGGAAGACGCCGGTCGCGTTGCGGATCGCGGCGTCGAGCTTGTTGGAGTCCTCGCGGTTCTCGCCGTCGGTGAGCAGGATGGCGTGCCGCTGGGTCACCTGCGGCACCGACGCGAACAGCGTCAGAGCCAGGTCGAGCCAGGTGCTGATGGCCGTACCGCCACTGCCGACGAACGCGCCGATCGACTCCGAGGCCTGGCTGCGGGTGCTCGCGTCCATCTGCACCATGCCCGGCCCCGACGAGACCTTCGGGTAGGCAAGCATCGCGCGGTCCGATCCCGCGATCACCGCGAACCAGGTGCCGTCGACGATCTCGGCCAGCGCGGCCTGGGCCGCCTGCTTGGCGGCCGCCATCGTCTCCGGGCCCATCGAGCCCGACGTGTCGACGATGATGATCTCGCCAGCCGAGCCGCCGCCGGTCTGGCCGGCGGTGCCGGCCCCGGCGCACGTGACCGTCACGATCGCGTTGACGTCGGTGCCGCCGTCGGGAAGGAACTCGTTCTGGTAGACGGCGGCGGTGAACTCAGCCATGGGACTCCCCCTGGTCGATGTGGCCCTGATCGGCGGTGGCTCCGGCATTCTGCCCGGCAATCCGTGCCAGGGCGACGGTGATGTTGTCCTGGCCGCCCTGGGCGTTCGCGAACGCGGTCAGGGCCACGGCCAACGCCTCGGGCTCGCTCGTCGCTGCAGCGGCGATCTGCGCGACGAGTGCATCGGGCTCGGAGGCGTAGTTCCACAGGCCGTCGGAGCAGACCAGCACCCAGCCGTCAGCGTCGATGGTGACCTCGCCGACCCGCGGGGCGAGGTCGGGCGCGTCCCGGCCGAGCCAGCGGGTGATCGCGTGCCCCTGGGGCCCGGACTCCGCCTCGAGGCGCGACATCCCTGCCTCGATCTGGAGCTGCGCCGCCGAGTCGTCGACGCTGAGCTGGACGCCTTGCCCGCCGTCGGGCAGCCAGTAGGCCCGGGAGTCGCCGACGTTGGCGTACGACAGCACCGAGCCCTCGACGATCGCGGCGACGAACGTCGCGGAGGGCGGGTGCTCGGATCCCTCGGGGGTGAACCCGACGACGGCGTCGTTGGCCGCCTTGACCGCGTCGGCGAACACGCTGGTGACCGCGGACAGCCTGCTCTCCGGTGTGCCCATGCCGCGCGGCAACGGCGTGCGCAGCACCTCGCGCGCGGCCCGGGCGCCGGCCAGGGACGCCTTGTCGGAGTCGTCGGTGTTGGAGACGCCGTCGAGTACGACGAGCACGGCCCGCTCCCCCGCCGTCGGGCTGGCCAGCAGCGCCATCGCGTCCTCGTTGCGGGTGTGCCGGATCCCCCGGTCGCACACGCCGGCGACCCAGGGCGCGGGCGTCTCCCGGAAGTGGTCGCGCTCGCTCGGCTGCTTGGTGCCGCACTGCTCGCAGTAGGTGTCGGGGCCGACCGTGCCGCCGCAGCTCACGCACGGGCGTCGCCCATCGGGCGCCGGCGTCCCGGCGGTGACCGGGGTGATGTGGGTGGGCGCGCTGATCGGGCCGCTGCCGAGGTCGTCGCCCGCGGCGGCCGGCGCGGCTGTGGTGGTCGGCGCGGCCGTGGCCGGGTCGCCGATCGGCTTGCCGCAGCTCTCGCAGAACTTCGCGTCGGCGGCGACCCCGGCGCCGCAGCTCGGGCAGGTGGTGTCACTCATGTCAGCGTCCAGGTGCGTACGGCGTTGGCGTGGTTGACCAGGTCGACCCTGGCCTCCAGGTCGGGGGCGTCGCGGGCCAGCGCCCGGTAGGCGCGTTCGAGGCCCGCGCGGATGCCGACCTCGGAGGCGTCGTAGGAGCCGATCTTGGCGCCCTTGCCGGGATCGCCCGGATTGCCCTTCACCACCTCGAGGGCGTGCTCGAGGATCCGGACGGTGTACTGCTGTCGGGTGATCCCGTCCATCGGCACC
>DASTDJ010000322.1:0-2895 GCA_035710425.1 Nocardioides sp. | reverse complement strand
GACGAGTCGCACGTGGCCCTGGTGGCCGCGCTGCGGCAGCTGCCGGAGGCGCAGCGCCAGGCGCTGGTGCTGCACCACATCGCGGACCTGCCGGTGCACGCCGTCGCCCAGGAGGTGGGCGTGCCCGAGGGCACCGTCAAGGCCCGCCTGAGCCGCGGCCGGACCGCCCTCGCCGCGCTGCTGACCGACCAACCCACCGACCTCGAGGGAGGAGTGAGCCATGCCTGACCCCATCGAGGAGCTGAGCAACTTCGATCCCAGGAGCCCCGTGAACCCGATGCCCGCTGCCGAGGTCCGGCGCCGCGGCGACCGCCTCCGCCGGCGGAACACCGCCCTCGTCGTGGGTGGCGCCGTCGCAGCGGTGGTGCTGGTGGCGGTACCGGTGGCCGTCTTCGCCGGTGGCGACAACGGCGGCCGGACCGAGCCCGGGCCGGCCGAGATCACCTCCGACGTCCTGCTGACCGCCGACGAGCTCCCGGTGCGCGACCGGCTCACCCCGTGGGAGGAGACCGAGGCCGAGGGACAGGTGCTGGCCTGCGCGCCGGGGGAGCCCGCGGCGCTGGACGCGACGGCTTCGGAGCGCCGCGACTTCCGCGCCGACATCGCGGACGCTCCCGCTGACGAGACCCCCGCCTCCGTCGTACGCACCGAGGTGCTGCAGTTCGCCGACGAGGCGACCGCCCGCTCGGAGTACGACCAGGCGCAGGGCTGGATCCTCGGCTGCCCGGGTGGCGAGGACCTGGCCCGCAAGGGCGTCAGCGTCACCACCCTCGAGATCGAGAACGGCCGCGGCGAGTGGCGGCAGCACGACTTCTACGCCCCCGACATCTGCACTGACTGCGACGCCGTCCGGTTCGACCGGATGGGCGTGGCCCAGTTCGACGACCTCGTCGTGCTGGTCTCGCTCGCCGAGGTGGGTGGTCCGCTGGAGCCGGAGGGCCTCGACGCCAGCATGGACGAGCTGTTCCAGACCGCGATCACCAAGGCAGGCGGCGAGATCACCGGCGGTTCGGGTGAGGGCGGCAGCATCCCGCAGGCGCTCGACTTCCAGATCGAGAACGGGCTCCCGGCGGCCGACGGCGAGGAGACCGAGCAGACCGGTCCCGCTCCCGACGTCGAGGGCGTCACCCTCCCGGAGGGCTACTGCGGGGCAGCCGCGTGGCCGCCGGCCGCGCCGGTCGGCCGCCTGGCCGTCAAGGTGGCCGGGCCGGAGTTCGGCCTCTGGCGCGAGCTGGTCACCTTCGAGTCCACGGACGAGGCCGTGGCCGTGATCGCCGACCTGCGTGCCGCCGTGGAGGAGTGCCCGACGGTGCCGGACGAGGAGTCGGCCAACGACCTGACGTTCGTCGCCCACGACGTCGACAGCGGCTACGACGACGCGACCTTCTCCTACACCTATGCCGAGGGCCTCGGCGGCGTGGTCTACCAGTTCGTGCGGGTCGGCCACTCCGTCCTCGCCACCGCGCAGTACGGCGAGTGGTCGCCCGAGACCACCGCCGCCGGCGCCGAGGAGCTGAACGGAGAGAACACCCAGCTCACACCGCTGATGTGTGAGTACACCGACGACGGTTGCTGACCTCAGAGGTTCTGCAGGATCTCCCGCATCAGCGCGGCGGTCTCCGAGGGGGTCTTGCCGACCTTCACGCCGACCGCCTCGAGGGCCTCCTTCTTGGCGGCCGCGGTGCCGGAGCTGCCGGAGACGATGGCGCCGGCGTGGCCCATGGTCTTGCCCTCCGGGGCGGTGAAGCCGGCGACGTACCCGACGACGGGCTTGGTGACGTTGTCCTTGATGTAGGCCGCGGCCCGCTCCTCGGCGTCTCCGCCGATCTCGCCGATCATCACGATCGCCTTGGTCTCCGGGTCGGCCTCGAACGCCGCGAGCGCGTCGATGTGGGTGGTCCCGATGACCGGGTCGCCGCCGATGCCGATCGCGGTGGTGAAGCCGAAGTCCCGCAGCTCGTACATCATCTGGTAGGTCAGCGTGCCGGACTTCGACACCAGGCCGATCGGGCCCTTGCCGGCGATGGTGTGCGGCGTGATGCCGGCCAGCGACTCCTCGGGCGTGATGACGCCGGGGCAGTTGGGCCCGATCATCCGGGTCGACTTGCCCTCGAGGTAGGCGAAGACCTCGGCGGTGTCCTGCACAGGCACCCCCTCGGTGATCACCACGAGCAGGCCGATGCCGGCGTCGATGGCCTCGATGCAGGCGTCCTTGGTGAACGCCGGCGGCACGAACACGACGGAGACGTCGGCACCGGTCTCGGCCATTGCCTCCTTGACCGAGCCGAACACCGGCAGGTCCTTGCCGCCGAGCTCGACCGACGTGCCAGCCTTGCGGGCGTTGACGCCGCCGACGATGTTGGACCCGGCATCGACCATCAGGGTGGTGTGCTTGGAGCCCATGCCACCGGTCATGCCCTGGACGATGATCTTGGAGTCCCTGTTCAGGTAGATCGACATTTCTCTCGTCCCCTCAGGCGTTCGCCAGCTCGGCGGCCTTGTCGGCCGCGCCGTCCATCGTGTCGACCATCGTCACCAGCGGGTGGTTCGCCTCCGAGAGGATGCGCCGCCCCTCCTCGACGTTGTTGCCGTCGAGGCGTACGACGATCGGCTTGCTGGCCTCGTCGCCGAGGATGTCCAGCGCGCCGACGATGCCGTTGGCGACCTCGTCGCACGCGGTGATGCCACCGAAGACGTTCACGAACACCGACTTCACCTGAGGGTCGTGCAGGATCACGTCGAGGCCGTCGGCCATCACCTGGGCGTTGGCGCCGCCACCGATGTCGAGGAAGTTGGCCGGCTCGACGCCGCCGTGCTTCTCGCCGGCGTACGCCACCACGTCGAGGGTCGACATGACCAGGCCCGCGCCGTTGCCGATGATGCCCACCGCGCCGT
>DASTDJ010000321.1:0-2779 GCA_035710425.1 Nocardioides sp. | reverse complement strand
AGCGACCAGGACCAGGGAGCCGCCGCGTGCGAGCGGCTCCGCGAAGGTGGCGATACCCGATGGGGAAGTCGGGTTCGCCACCGACAGGAGCCGGCCGCCGTCGGTGACGAGTTCACCGGCGGCGGCCGCGCTCCACACCTCGGCGTGGGTGCGCTGCTCGCCGCCGAGGTCGTACGCCGGGTCGGCGTCGACCGGCGGGTCGTACGGCGCGAACGCGTCCGGCTGCGACCACACCTCGACGCCGACGTCGTGGACGCCGTCGGGCAGCGGGTCCGCGAACCTGACGCCGAGCGGCAGCAGCGCGCACGCGAGCACCGGGATGGCTGCGGCCCGCTCCGCCCACCTGGCGACCGAGGCGGGCCCGCACACGACGGCGTCCGGGTCGTCGGTGTCGGAGACCACGAGGCCCGCCGTCCAGGCGGCGCCGAGGAAGACCGGGCCCAGCCAGTGCGGAGGGAGGTCGACACGCAGCGTGTCGCCGCGGGTCAGGTCGTGCTCGTCGACGAGCAGCGACGCCGCCTTGGCCACCCAGTTGGCGTAGGTGATCCGGGACAGCTCGACCCGCTCGCCGGTGGCGTCGTCGTAGAACGTCACCAGGGGCTGCCCGGGGTCGGCCGCGAGGACTCGGGTGAGAACGGCGTGGAACGTGGTCACAGCGCACTAGCCTTCCGCCCATGCCTGCGCCTGCCAACTCCTTGGCCCACTTCTGGGCCGTGATCCCGGCGGGCGGTGCCGGGACCCGGCTCTGGCCGCTCTCCCGGTCGTCCGCGCCCAAGTTCCTGCGCGACCTGACCGACTCCGGCAGGTCCCTGCTGCAGGGCACCTACGACCGGCTGGTCCCGGCCGTCGACGACCGGTTCCTGGTCGTGACCGGACGCGCGCACCGCGAGGCCGTCGCCACGCAGCTGCCCGAGCTCGATGGCGACGCGATCATCGCCGAGCCGTCCGCGCGCGACTCGATGGCCGCGATCGGTCTGGCCGCCGCCCTGCTGGAGCGGCGCGACCCCGATGCGGTGATGGGGTCCTTCGCGGCGGACCACGTGATCGCCGACCCCGAGGCGTTCCGGCGCAGCGTGGCCACCGCGGTCGACGCCGCGCGCGACGACTGGCTGGTGACGATCGGGATCGAGCCGACGCACGCCTCGACGGCGTTCGGTTACATCCACCTCGGCGAACCGCTGCCCGGCCACCCCGAGGCGTACGCCGTCCACGAGTTCGTGGAGAAGCCGTCGGCCGAGGTCGCCGAGGGCTACCTCGCGACCGGGCGCTTCCGGTGGAACGCCGGCATGTTCGTGGTGCGTCCCGGTGTGCTCCTCGACCTGCTGGGTGCGGAGGACCCGGGGTTCGCGGCGGACCTGCGTGACATCGCCGCCGACCCGTCGCGGCTGGAGGACGTCTGGCCGACCCTGCCGAAGATCGCCCTCGACCACGCCGTCGCGGAGCCGGCGGCCGATGCCGGCCGGGTGGCGACCGTCCCCGCCGGCTTCGGCTGGGACGACATCGGCGACTTCGACTCGCTCGCCACGCTGCTCGGCGGCGAGGGCACCACCGTGCTCGGCGACGCGGGCCTGGTCGAGGCCATCGACGCGACTGGTCTGGTCGTGCCCGCCGGTGGGCGCACGGTGGCGGTGGTCGGCCTCGACGACGTGGTCGTCGTGGACACCGCCGACGCGGTGCTGGTCACCACCCGAGCCCGGGCGCAGCAGGTCAAGCAGATCGTCGACGCCCTCAAGGCGAGGGGTCGAGCCGACCTGACGTGATCAGGTCGCGTTCGGCTCGGGGGAGTCGGTGTAGGGGTAGTCCTTCATGAAGTCCGCGAGCGCCTCACCGCTGGGCTCCGTGCAGTACTGCCAGATGCCCTCGGCCTTGTCGCCGCCCTTCCAGTGGGAGAACGCAACGTGCTGACCCTCGGGGAACGCCTTGCCTTCCTTCACGTCGTCGGCCGTCCATGGGGCGGCGATGAACTTGAACCGGAAGTTGCTGTCGCTGACGTCGAGCTTCTTCGCGATGCCCTCGATCTCGATCAGCTTGTCGGGGTCGTCGGCGATGGTCTCGTCGTACCAGAGGATGGTGTAGCCGTGCTCGAGGTTGTGCACGAGCGCCTCGAGCTCGGGGCGGTCGTCCTCGGTGTAGAACCGCTTGTCGATCGGCGCGGGTGCGACGCCGCCCTCGTTCCAGTGCGGGCCGAACGCCGGCGGCGCGTCCTCGTAGGTGATCTGCTCCCCGGTGGTCCGGTGGTCGCTCTCGCCCTCGGCGCTCTTCTTCTCGATGTCACCGCAGACCGACGCGGGTGCGCCGATCGAGGCCAGGTCGACGTCGTTGAACTGCCGCAGCTCCCACCAGTCCTTGACCGGGCGGTAGGCGGCGGCCCCGACGATGAGGAGTGCGATCACGACACACACGCCGACGATCATCATGCCGCGGCGCTTCTCGGCGCCCTTCTGCTTCTTCGTGATGTCGTCGATGACCTTCTGGCGGTCGGACTTGGCGGCTTTGGCCACGGCTCGGCATACCTCAATCTGGGGACGGGTCGCGCAGAGTCTACGGAGTAAGTGGGCGCAAGCGGATATCGCCGTCGTCAGACGGCTGGTCGGCCCGCCAGCCATGGGCGAACGCCACGATCCGTACGGCGTCCAGGTGCCCCGGTTCGCCCAGCCGGAGGCCCACCTCGGCCAGCACGCGGTGCAGCTCGTCGAGGGGCACGGGTGTACCGAACGGCGCGGCGTCACCGGGCTCGCCGCGGGCCGCGCGCAGCACCGCCTCGCGGGCGCCGTAGCCG
>DASTDJ010000320.1:0-18546 GCA_035710425.1 Nocardioides sp. | reverse complement strand
TACCAACAGACGGATATCCACGTACGTCGATCGGTGGAGCTGAGGGGATTCGAACCCCTGACCTTCTCATTGCGAACGAGACGCGCTACCAACTGCGCCACAGCCCCAGTGCGCCCCGTGGGACGCGAGGGGAAACGGTAGCACCAGCGATCTGTCGCCACCGAATTGCCTGGTGCGCGGCGCGAGCCGTACCCCATCTGGGGCATGCCGCGAATTCATACCCGAGGCAGTATCGCCCGAACCACCCGACCGGGCGGTGTGCGGGAGTCGGGGGGGAAGTCCGATGGCGACAGCTATGAGGGGTCGACGCAACGGAGGCCCGGGGCTGGTGCGCCTGCTGCTGGCCGTGGTCCCGCTGGTCGCGGCAGCGCTCGCCGTACCGATGGTCGCGGCGCCTGGTGCGTCGGCGCTGCCGGCGGCGACCGCCGTAGCAGCGGCCTCCCCCGAGACGGGGACGATCTCGTTCGTCGCCTCCGCACGATCCACCGGCAACCGCACCACCCACACGCTCAAGGTGCCCACCAGGGTCCGCCAGGGCGACGTGCTGCTGCTCAGCATCACCACGAACTCGAAGACGTCCATCGCCGGACCCGGTGGCTGGGCACAGAAGAACGCTCGCAACGGCAAGGGCATCGGTGCGCGGCTGTGGATCCGCACCGCGTCGGACCGGCTCGCCGGCAGCACGGTGCGGGTGAGGACGGGCGCGAGGACCAAGGCCGTGCTGACGCTCGCGGCCTACCGCAGCAGCGTGAGGCCGACGGTCTCGGCGTCGGCGGTCCGTGGCGTCGACAGCTCCCGCACCCGGCACGCTGCGCCGGCGTTGGCGGTCACCAAGGACAAGTCGTGGCTGGTCAACATCTGGTCGGCGAAGTCCTCGGCGGCGCCCGGATGGCGGCTGCCGTCGACGGTGCGCAACCGTGGTGTCGCCAGCACGTCCGGGAGCAACCGGGTCAGCTCGGTCTGGGGTGACTCCGGCGGGCCGGTGGCCATGGGCACGAGTCCCGCCACGACGGCCACCACCAACCGGGCGGTCGCGCGCACGGCGATGTTCTCGGTCGTGATCGCGCCCGGGGTGCGGCCCAACGAGGCGCCCGTCGCCCGCTTCACGCACAGCTGCGAGCTCCTCACGTGCAGCTTCGACGCGTCGGCCTCGGACGACGACGCCGGCAACGATGGCCTCACCTACGAGTGGGACTTCGGCGACGGCACCGAAGGGGCAGGGATGGAGCCGCCCGCCCACACGTATGCGAAGGGTGGCGAGCGCGAGGTCACGCTGACCGTGACCGACGCCGAGGGTGCCGATGCCGACGTCACCCACACGATCGACCCCTGGGACCCGAACGCGTCCGGCGACATCACGTTCGTCGACTCCGCCACGAGCACCGGCAACCGAACCAGCCACTCGGTGACGGTCCCGTCCACCGTGCGCGCCGGCGACCGGCTGGTGCTGTTCCTGGTCACCAACACGACCACCTCGACCGTCGACGACGACATCCCGGGGTGGACACTGCTGGAGTCGCGCGACGGCAACGGCATCCGCGGCCGAGCCTGGACCCGCAGCGCCAAACCGGCCGACGCCGGCCGCGAGGTCAGCGTGCCGGGCAGCGACTACGCCAAGTCGGTCATGAGCGTGGCCGCCTACCGCAGCACCGGCCCGGCCGAGGTCTCGGCGTCCGAGATCGGCGGCTCGGACAGCTCGGGCACCCAGCACACCACCCCTGCAACCACCGCCGACAGGGACGGGTCCTGGCTGGTCAACCTGTGGAGCGAGAAGTCGACGGGAAGCCCTGCCTGGTCCCTGCCCGCCAGCGTCACCGAGCGCGACAGGGCCGAGGCCTTCGGCACCGGCAAGGTCGGCGCGGTGCTCGCCGACTCGGCCGCAGCGGTGCCCTCCGGCAACCTGCCCGGCCGCACCGCGAACACCGCTCCCGGGGTCACCCGGACCATGCTGTTCTCCGTGGTCGTCGACCCCGGCGTCGACGCGACCCGGACGAACGAGCCGCCGGAGGCGGACTTCACCATCGGGTGTGCGGGGCTCACCTGTGAGTTCGACGCCGGCCTCTCCTTCGACGTCGACGAGGACGACGACCTCACCTACCACTGGGACTTCGGCGACGGCCAGACGGGCACCGGGGTGAACCCGGAGCACACCTACGCCGACTTCGGCAGCCGCACCGTCACGCTCACCGTCGACGACGGCTACGACCCCCCGCACCCCGCCACGGCTACCCACACCGCGACGCCCTCGCCGGGCACCGAGCCCCCGGGCCACACCACGCTGGTGCCCGACACGCCCCGGACCGACCAGCCGGTGATCGAGGACGGCGAGATCTGGGACATCGAGGTCGTCGGCAACACGGTGTACGTCGCGGGCGACTTCACCTCGATCCAGCAGCCGAACGGCCAGGAGGTCGACCAGGCCGGGCTGGCGGCGTACGACTGGAACACCGGCCAGGTCGACACCGGCTTCCGGCCGGTTTTCGGCAACGGCGGCGTCGACGCCATCGAGGCCACGCCGGACGGCACCAAGCTGTTCGTCGCCGGCGACTTCGGCACGGTCGACGGGGTGACCCGCAGGGCGATCGCCCGGATCGATCCGGCGACGGGCACGCCGGTCGCGTCGTGGCAGGCCAACGCGAACGGCAAGATCTTCGAGCTGGCGGTGACGAACTCGACGGTCTACGCCGGCGGTCGGTTCACCACGATCGGCAACGTGCCACGCGGTGCCTTGGCCGCGGTGGACACGGAGACCGGCTCGGTACGGACGGACTTCGTCAACAACATCACCGGCGGCATCGGCACCAACGGCGGGCTGGCCGTGCAGCGGCTGAAGCTCACCCACGACGAGGGCCGCCTGCTCGTGGTCCACACCGGGCGCCAGGTCAACGGGCAGAACCGCTACGGCGTCGCGATCATCAACACCCGCACCAACAAGCTCACGCCGTGGAAGACCACCCTCTGGGAGGACAACCTGCAGTTCGTCGGCGGCATCCAGCGCATCTACGGCGGCGACGTGTCGCCGGACGACTCCCAGTTCGTGGTGTCCAGCGGGTCCGGCGGCGACCGGCCGCCGATCAACGACACCGTGATCGTGTTCGACCTCGACAACGACAGCGACGCGCAACCGGTGTGGATCTCCCGCCACTTCGACTCGGTCTACTCCGCCACCTGGACCGAGGCCGGCATCTACATCGGCGGTCACTTCCAGTGGGCCGAGGACATCAGCGCCCCGGTGCCGTGGCCGGGCCTGGACGACGAGGGCTACGGCACCGGGCAGGGACTCTCGGCGTACGCCCTCGGCGACGCGGTGGTCAAGCGCTTCCACCTCGCCGCGCTCGACCCCGAGGACGGGCACGGCCTCGAGTGGTTCCCGACGTCGAACTCCTACGAGGGCGACAAGCACATCGAGGCGACCCCGCGCGGCCTGTTCGTCGGCGGCGACGGCAACACCAAGGGTGGCTACAACGTCGGCCGGATCGCGTTCTTCGACTTCGACGAGGTGCCGGCGCAGAACGGCACGCAGACCGTGATCACCGACCCGATCGAGGGCCGCGTGAAGCCGGTCGACGAAGAGTTCGAGATCACCGGGACCGCGAGCGCGGCCGGCGGCATCCAGCGGGTCGAGGTGGACGTCAGGGACGCCGCGGGCCGCTACCTCGCCGACGACGGCACGACCTGGCAGACGGCCGCCAACACGATCAACGCGACCCTCGCCGGTGCCGGAGCCCAACGCACCTGGCGAGTGCCGGTGACGATCAGCGGCAACCGCGAGCTGGTGGTCCGGGCCCGCGCGGTGGCGAACAACAACACCGCCGACAACACCCCGGCGAGCAAGCGGTTCGAGACGTTCGGCCTCGCCGACCAGCCGCCCAACACCAGCATCACAGGACCCGGCAGCCCGGTGGGCAGCCGTACGTTCACGATCACCGGGTCGGCGACCGACGACCTGGGCGTCAACGGCGTGAGCTTCACCCTCCGCGACACCCAGGGCCGCTACCTGCAGGACGACGGCACCGTCTCAGGGACGTACTCCACGTTCTCGGTCGTGCCGGACGTCGTGGGCGCGACCAGCACCACGTGGTCCTACGAGATCACCGTGCCGTTCGAGGACGAGTGGTGGGCCCAGGCGCGAGCGCGGGACACCGCGGGTCAGGCGGACCTCGACACCTCGGATCGGCGCTGGATCGTCACCGAGAACGGCCAGCCGCCCACGGTGTCCATCTCTCAGCCCACGGTCATGGTGCCGCCCACCGCGGCGCAACCGATCACGGTGGCGCCGGGCAGCCCGATGACGTTCTCGGGCTCGGCCACCGACGACGAGGCGCTGCGCGAGGTGTCGATCACCCTGCGCAACAACACCACCGGCGAGCGGCTGGCGTCGGACGGCACCTGGGGCACGGAGTCCGGGTTCGGCTCCTACGTGCTGTCGCCGCCCAACCTGAACCAGCCGAACTACGGCTGGCAGTACACCACGCCGTTCAACCTCACCCCCGGCCAGTACTCGTTCACCGTGTCGGCCGACGACCACATCGGCCTGGGCACGTCGTCCGCCAACCAGGGCCGGCTCACGATCAACGTGCAGGTCGCGGGCGACGCGCCGCCCAACGGGCTGCTGGACGTGACCGGCACCGTGCCGGGCGGCCAGGTGCTGCACCTCGACCTGAGCGGCACCGCCACCGACGACAAAGGGGTCGCGCAGGTGAAGGTCGCGCTGGAGGAGAACGACACCAGCCGCCACCTGCAGCCGAACGGCACGCTGTCGGCGACGTTCAACACGCTGACCGCCACGCTCGCGAACCCCGGAGCGGCCAGCACGACCTGGACCCTGCCGATCGACCTGCCGGTGCAGGGCGACTGGCGGGTCACGGCGTACGCCATCGACACGGCCGGCCAGCAGGACCTCTCGACCATGGGCGCGACCGCGAGGTACCCCATCTACCCGGGCGACGAGCCACCGGTGCTGAACGAGGGCCTGTTGAACCCGATCGAGGGCACCGTCTTCCCCGACGGCAAGATCTTCGTCAGCGGGCGGGCCGAGGACGACCAGGCGATGGACGAGGTCGAGGTCGCGATCGTCAACGCCGCCGGGCAGTACATGAGCTCCTCGGGCACCTTCACCAGCACCAACGAGAGCTGGCGGACGGCGTTCCTCAACAGCCCGGGGACTCCGGGGTCGAACTTCTCCTACACCACCCCGGTCATCCCGCAGGGTGCCTACACGGTGCGGGTGCGGGCGATCGACCGGCACGGCTTCGTCAGCGTGATCTACGAGCGGCACGTGTCGGTGACGCACCCGCCCAACGAGCCGCCGGTGCCCAGCTTCACCGTCTCCTGCGCGCTCAACGTGTGCACCTTCGATGCCCGCGGGTCGACCGACGAGAACGCGACGACGTTGACGTACTCGTGGAACTTCGGCAACGGCACCGGCTCGGGCCCGGTCCCGACGCGCACCTACACCAGCCCGGGCACGTTCACCGTGACGCTGACCGCACGGGACGAGTGGGGTGTCACGGCGACCTCGACGGGGACCGTCGTCATCACGGAGCCGCCGGGCAACCGGCCTCCGAGCGCGGTGCTCAACCCGCCGGCGTGTGGCGGACTCTCGTGCAACTTCTCGGCGGTCGGCTCCAAGGATCCCGACACCGGCGACGCCATCAGCTACCGCTGGGACTGGGGCGACGGCACCCCGGTGGGCACGCAGGCCTCGACATCGCACGCCTACGCCGCGGCGGGGACCTACACGGTCACTCTCACGGTGACCGACGGTTGGGGGAAGGCGACCACGGCGACCCGCCAGGTCACGGTCACCGCGCCCTGAGCCCGCCTTGAGCCGGCGGGCCCTCAGGAGCCTGCGGCGCGACGCTCCTCGGCCTCGGCGGCCTCGGCGGCCTTGGCGCTGCGGGAGGCCTCGTCGGCCTCGCGGACCAGGGCACTGTCGGACTCGCTGCGGCCCGAGCTCCAGACGCCGGTCGACTCGAGGTCGATGGTGCGGACGGAGCGGGCGGCCTCGGCCTTGTCGACGTACGTCGGCAGCGTGACCGGGACCGGGTCCCAGCTGCCCGGCTCGCGCTCGGCGACGGCGACGGCGGCGATCTCCTCGGTCTCGGGGCCTTCGGCGGCGACGGGCTGCTCGGCCGGGGCGGCGCGTCGTACGGCGACGGTGGCGCGCTCCTTCTTCACCATCAGCCGGCAGGCGACCAGCCAGGCGACGAGGAGGCCGGCCGGGGCGGCCTGGACGGTCCACGCCAAATGGCCGAGGAACGCAGCGACCGCCACGGCGAGGTTGGCGACCACGATCAAGGACAGCACGCGGCGCCTGCGCTTGGTGGCGCGCGCGGCCGCAACGCGGGTGACGGCCGGCGCGGCCTCGGGCTCGGGGGCCGGAGTGCGGCCCTCGACCTTGAGCTCGGCCTTGCGCGCGTCGACCGGCTCGCGACGGGCCAGCACCCGCATGGACTGCGAGAACCCTTCGACGGTTCGCTTCTGCTGGGCGTCCTCGTGGTGCTTGAGCGCCTTGGGGATCAGGTAGACGGCCCAGGCCACCGCCAGGGCGACGAAGATCAACGCGCTCAGGTCCACGAGTCAGAGGTTAGGTTCGCTAGCGCAGGCGGCCTCGGATGTCTACCCGTGTGTCGCAAATTGCGCATGTGACTGGTGTGATCAGGGAGCGGTGAGTGGGTGCCGCTTCGCGCCGCCCCAAGCGACCCAAGGTCACCGCTCGGCCGTCAACGACTCCTCGTAGCGCCGGAGCAACCCGCCCGGGCACTCCTCCTGGGTGATCGCGTAGATCCGGTGGTCGCGCCACTCGCCGTCGATGTGCAGGAAGCGCGGCGCGAAGCCGACCTCCCGGATGCCGAGCTTCTCCACGACCCGCAGCGAGTTGGTGTTCTCGGGCCGGATGCAGACCTCGATCCGGTGCAGCCCACCGCTGGTGAAGCAGTGGTCGATCGCCATCGCCACAGCGCGCGGCATCACACCGCGACCGGCGAAGTCACGGTCCAACCAGTAGCCGACCGACGCGAACTGCGCCGACCCGCGCACGATGTTGTTGATCGTCAGCTGGCCGGCGAACCTGCCGTCGACCTCCACCGCGAACGGGTACGTCGTGCCGCGACGGGCGGCGGCCCGGAGCCGGCGGACGAGCGCGCGGAAGGTCGTCGCGCGCGGGTCCGCCCCGGGGGGCACCGTGGCGTCCCAGCGCACCAGCCACGAGGCGTTGCGCTGCCGCGCGGAGCGCCAGGCGCCCACGTCGGACATCCGCAGCGGTCGCAGCGTGACCACCGGGTCGGTGCCCGAGCTGACGCGGGCCGGCCAGCCTTTCGCGTGGCTCAATGGTCGCTCCCGACCACCTGCTCGACGGCGTGCACCAGCACGTGCCGGAGCACCGCCATCGCGTCCTTCACGCCCCCGCGCGAACCCGGCAGGTTGATCACCAGGCAGGTCCCGACGACGCCGGCGACGCCCCGGGACAGCACGGCGGAGTGCACGTTGCGGCTCAGCCCGTAGGCCCGCAGCGCCTCCGGGATGCCGGGGACCTGGAAGTCGAGCAGCTCGAGCGTGACCTCGGGGGTGCGGTCGGTGGGCGTGAGCCCGGTGCCGCCGGTGGTGAGCACCAGCCGCGCGCCGCGGTCGACGGCGCTCCTGATCGCCTCGCCCACCGGTCCCCCGTCAGGTACGACGACCGGCGCGCCCACCTCGAAGCCGAGCTCGGTCAGTCCCTCGACGATCAGCGGGCCGGTCGTGTCGTCGTAGACACCGGCAGCGGCGCGGTTGGACGCGACCACGACCTCGGCCGGCAGGCCGATCGGCTCCCGGCTCATCTCGTGAAGTCCCCCGACTTGCCGCCGGTCTTCGACTCGACCCGGATGTCGGTGATGACGGTCCGCTTGTCGACGGCCTTGACCATGTCGACCACGGTGAGCGCCGCGACCGACACCGCGGTCAGCGCCTCCATCTCCACTCCGGTCCGGTCGGTGGTCCGCACCGACGCGGTGATGTCGACGGACTCATCGCCGACGACCAGCTCGACGGTCACCGACGAGAGCGCGAGCGGGTGACAGAGCGGGATCAGCGTCGGGGTCTGCTTCGCGCCCATGATCCCGGCCAGCCGGGCCACCGCGAGCGTGTCGCCCTTGGGCACTCCCGCCCCTCGCAGCAGGTCGACCACCTCGGCCGACACCAGC
The DNA here is from genome assembly GCA_035710425.1 of Nocardioides sp. Classification (GTDB taxonomy): domain Bacteria; phylum Actinomycetota; class Actinomycetes; order Propionibacteriales; family Nocardioidaceae; genus Nocardioides. Next base: position 10,363 of record DASTDJ010000320.1, on the reverse strand, counting down.
ACCCGTCCGGACGCGGTGGCCGTGCGGGCCGTCACGTCCTTGCCGGAGACGTCGACCATCCGAGCGGCACCCGTCTCGTCGACGTGGGTGAGCCGATCGTTCACTGCGGGCCTCCCAGGTTCAGCATCTGCACCTCGTCGCCGGCGGCCAACGAGGTCGCCTCCTCGGGCACCACGATCAGTGCGTCGGACGCAGCCAGCGCGCCGACCAGGTGGGAGCCAGGCCCGCCGACCCGATGCAGTTCACCATCGCGGAGCACACCCCGCAAGAACTGCCGCTTGCCTTCCGGCGAGGAGTCGACCGCCTCGGCCAGGCGCGCGGTCGGCCACGGCAGCGCGGCCGGCTCACGGCCCAGCATCCGGCGCAGAGCCGGCAGCACGAAGACCTGGAACGAGATGTAGCTCGACACCGGGTTGCCCGGCAGCGTGAAGATCGGTACGCCGTCGACCCGGCCGTAGCCCTGCGGCTTGCCCGGCTGCATCGCGACGCCGCCGAACCAGACCGTGCCCAGCGGCCGCAGCGCCGCCTTGACCACGTCGTAGTCGCCCTGCGAGACGCCGCCGCTGGTGACCACCACGTCGGCGTCGGCCAGCGACCCGCGCAGCACGTCGAGGAACGCCGACGGCTCGTCGGGCACGATGCCCAGGCGGCGTACCTCCGCGCCGGCCCGCACGGCGGCGCCGGCGAGCAGGAACGAGTTGCCCTCGTAGATCGAGTCCGCGGCCAGCTCGGCGCCCGGCTCGCGCAGCTCCGACCCGGTGGACACGACCACGACCCGCGGCCGGCGCCCGCACTTCACCGACGGCCGCCCGAGCGAGGCCAACAGCCCGAGGTGACGTGGCTCGAGCACGGTGCCCGCTCGGAGGACGACGTCGCCCTCGCGGACGTCCTCGCCCGCATAGCGCACGTGCTGCGAGACCGCCGGTGCCTGCTCGATCAGCACCTGCTCGGCGCCGCGGTCGGTCCACTCGTAGGGCACCACCGCGTCGGCGCCTTCGGGCAGCGGGGCACCGGTCATGATCTTGGCGACCGTTCCCGGCCCGAGCACGTCGACCCCCGCCTGGCCGGCGCCGATCGCGCCCACGACAGGCAGCGTCACCGGCACCGAGTCGAGGTCCTCGACCCGGACGGCGTACCCGTCCATCGCGGAGTTGTCGAAGCGCGGCAGCGACAGCCCGGACGTCACGTCGTCGGCCAGGCTCAGCCCGATCGCGTCCATCAGCGGCACCTCGGCGGCCGACAGCGGCGCCAGGTCGTCGAGGACCCTCGTCAGGTGCTCCTCGACCGAGACCAGTTCGTCAGGCATCGCCTGAGAGTACGGCGTCGGCCGGCACTCGCTCCGCGGAGGAGCCGTCGAGCTCGACGTCGCCGACGACCTGCACGCCGCGACCGAACGTCCAGTCGCCCTCGATCCGCAGCGACCGCGCCTTCAGCATCGACGGCGCGCCTTCGGGGAAGCGCTTGTCGAACTCACCGACGAGCTTGTAGAAGTCGCCGTCGAGCTCGACGAAGGGCACCTCGTCGGCCACCTGGTCGAGCACGAAGTCCTTGCCGATCTGGTAGACGTCCGAACGAAGCACGAGCAGGTCGTTGGTGGTCTTCACCGGCACGAACCGGTCGCGACCCACCTCGATCAGCTGCGAGCCGTCGAACACCTCGACCGCCGCGCCCATCGCCGTCTCGACCTGGATCACCTCGGGCGTCGAGGGGTCGCCGGGGTCGACGTGCTTGACGTTGCGGATCAGCGGCAGCCCGAGGATGCCCTGGCGCACGTCGAGCGCCTGCTTCATCGCGGCGAGGTCGAACCACACGTTGTTGGTGGAGCAGAAGCGGTGCCGGTCGAGGTCGGCGAGCGCCTCGGCATCCGCCTTCGGTGTCTGCGCGGTCTCGCGCAGCACGATCCGGCCGTCGATCTTGCGGCGCGCGAAGTGGCCGCCCTTGCGGTCGGAGGGGGTACGTCGTACCGCCTCGATCGCGAACGGCGCCCCCGAGCCGGCGAACCAGCCGGCGACCCGCGCGTCGGGTACGGCGCCGAGGTTGTCGGAGTTGGAGATGAACACGTGGCGGTAGCCGAGCTCGATCAGCTTGTCGAGCAGTCCGGTGCCCCGCAGCGCGGTGTAGACGTCGCCGTGACCGGGCGGACACCACTCCAGGTCGGGGTCCCTGGGGTAGGAGACCGGAGAGAGGTCCTTGGCCAGGAGCTTGGGCTCCTTGTTCTGCAGGAACTCCAGCGGCAGCCCCTCGACCGGCAGGTCCTCGTAGCGCGCGATCGCGGCCATCGTGTCGGCGGACGTGCGGAACGAGTTCATGAAGATCAGAGGCAGCGGCGCGTCGTACTCCTTGCGGAGGTGGAGCGTCTGCCGGGCGATGATGTCGAGGAACGACAGGCCGCGGCGCACGCACAGCAGCGACTTGGCCCTGTCCATGCCCATCGACGTGCCGAGGCCGCCGTTGAGCTTGATCACCACGGTGTGCCGGACCGCCTCGGCCGCGACGTCGTCGTCGACCTCCACATCGGCGAGCCGCTCCATGTCGACCGGCTCGATGGTGGACTCGGGGATCATCCCGGTCTCGCCGTGCTCGAGGAGTCGGAAGTAGTGGGCGAAGGTCTCGACCGCCACCTCGTCGACCCCGGCATCGAGCATCTTGTTGCGCGCGAGGTTCAGGCCAGCACTACCCATACTCCAGATCGTAGGCTCGCGGAGTGGTCAACCCCCAACCCGGCGCCAAACTCGCCCTCCGCGACCAGCTCAGCACCGCCCGCAACCGGCTCGGCGTGGCCGACGTCGGCGCCGCCGCGAGGGAGCTCGCCGACGTCCTGCTGGGCGCCCCGGAGGTACGCCGGGCGGCGAGCGTGGCGGCGTACGTCTCGATCGGCAACGAGCCCGGCACCGGCCCGCTGCTCGACGGCCTGGTCGCCGCCGGCAAGCGGGTGATCCTGCCCGTCCTACTACCGGACAACGACCTCGACTGGAGCGTCTACACGGGGCAGGAGTCGTTGGTGCGCGCCCGGTTCGGCCTCCTCGAGCCCAACGGACCCACCTTGGGCGTCGACGCGATCGGCACCCCCGACGCGGTGCTCGTGCCGGGAGTCGCGGTCGCCCGCGACGGGATGCGCCTGGGCCGCGGCGGCGGCTGCTACGACCGGGCGCTCGGGAGGGTGCCCGTCGGCACCTTCACGTGCGTCCTCCTGTACGACGGCGAGGTCGGCGTCGACGTACCCCGCGAGCCCCACGACCGCCCGGTGACGGCGGCCGCCACACCCAACGGGATCGTCCGATTTTCGAAGGGTGCTAGCTGGGGTTAGCGAGGTAGGCTCGACCTGATGCAACACCGACTCGGGGGAAGCGTGGGGGAGCTCAAGGAGTGCGCCATCTGCGGCGCTGCCTACACCAACGGCATCAAGCACCAACGGTTCCACGACGAGATCGAGGAGCTGATGGATCGGATGCGGACCGAGCTCAGCGAGCCTGCCGGGGGGCGGCGACGCCGCCACCCCGGCACCTGATCAGCCTCGGGCCGGGATGCCGTTCCAGACGATGACCGGGCACCCGTTGGCGTCCGGGTCGACGGTCGCGGTGATCACGGTCCCGTCGGCGAAGGCGTACGTCGTCACCTTGTGCCTGACCGGACCGGTCGGGTAGAGCCAACGCCAGTCGGCGGCGTATCCCCGCAGCTCGTCGGGCTTGTCGCTGTCGCCGTTCACGCTCTCGAGACCGCCGTACGAGTCGATGTCGAAGATCGTGGCGCCGGCGTTGCGGTTCTCGAAGTCGTAGCCCCAGGTGACCTCCCACATCTTCTCGTCCCGGAAGTCGAAGGGACAGTTGGCTGCGATCCCCATCAGGGCGATCTTGTCCTCGAGCGCCGCGACGCGCTCCTCGAGGGCGTCGACGTTGGCGGTGGGACCGGCCGGCCCCTGCGGGCCGGTGTCACCGGCCGGCCCCGCGGGACCGGCCGGACCGAGCGGGCCGGCTGGGCCCTGCGGACCGGGTGCTCCCGTGTCTCCCGGGGGGCCTTCGGGTCCCTGAGCACCTCCGGCCTCGGTGATCATGGCCAGCAGGCGCTCGCGGAGGTCCCGCGGCCGTACCGTCCCGTCCTCGATGTCCTGGGACCGCAAGGTGTCGTTCTGGATGTCGGCGGAGCGCACGCTCTCGTTCTTGATGTCGCTGCTGTCGATCATTCCGGCGGCGACGGCCCCGGTGCTGCCTGCCAGTGCGACGACGGCGACGCCGGCGACGAGCAGGGTGAGACGGTGACGTGATGTGGACATGCAGGCTCCCCATGGAGTGCGTGTGATCGAGCGATGATCCCCAGCACGCACACTTCTAGACGGGCCTGATGAGCGGGGCGAACTGCCAACCTAGGCGAGTCATGTCACCCCCGACGCCGAACCGCGGGACGGGCCACAACTATTCGTCGGCCGGCTCGAGCGTGAGCGTGTCATCGGAGGCCGACTCGACATCGTCGCGACTGAAAACCCAGGGCAGCGTCTCGCCGTCCACCCACAGGTCGGTCTGGTCGGTGTAGTGGTCGTTGAACGCGTGGCCGGACACCCCGGTGAGGTTGATCCAGCGGGAGTCGTCGAAGTCGGCCAGCGAGACCACCATCCGCATCGACGGTGCCGCGACCACCTCGAACCCCTCGCGGGCGTCCCACGAGGTCGCGTCGACGATCGAACCGCCTCCGCCGACCTCCCAGCCGCCCCGGTTGAACAGCCGCTCCACCGCCGCGATGCCCGACTCCCCCAGCGTGCTGGACCGCAGCTCCAGCTCGTGCAGCCCGCCCCACGTCCACTCGTCGGGGTTGGGTGACTGCAGCGAGGTGAGGTCGTCGCGGGCGTCGCGCATCGCCTGCCGGATGATGTCGTCGCGCCGCTCCTCGTCCTTCTCGGTCTCCTGGTCGTCCCAGAACTCGTTGCGCGGGTCGTCGAGCAGCTCCTCCATCACCGCCATCCAGCGCTGGCCGCCATCGGGGCGCAGGTCGCCGGTCAGCTCGTCGGTGAACGTGAGGTCGAGCAGGTTGCGCCACAGGACGTTGTAGTACGCCGCGGCGGCACTGCCGGCTCCCTGCCGGAAGTTCCAGTCACCGAGCAGCCGCTGGCCGGACGAGTAGTAGCCGCGCGGGAGGTCCGCCTCCAGCAGGTAGGGCACCAGTACCGGCGCCATCGGGCTCCGGGTGTCGAGCTGCAGGTCGAGCATCTCGCCCATCGACAGCTCGTCGTCGTCCTCGAGCACGTCCCTGATCCGCTGGGACCGGTAGCCGCGGTCCCAGTCCGTGGTGAGCAGGTAGGGATAGTCCTCGTCGGTCACCGCCTGGTTGGCGGTGGCGATGAAGCCCTCCTCGGGGTCGAGGACGTTGGGCAGCCCGTCGTAGGGGACGTACTCCCCGGTCCAGTCGTTCTCCGGGCGCCAGCCCGCGGCGGGGACCATGCCGTCGCTCCCGGACTTGCGGATCGGGATCAGCCCGGGCGCCTGGTAGCCGATGTGGCCCTCCCGGTCGGCGTAGATGACGTTCTGCGAGGGCGCCGCGAAGTCGGAGAGGGCCTCCCGGAAGCCGTCCCAGTCCTCCGCACGGTTGAGCTCGAGGATGGCGTCGGCCGTCGGCCGGGGCTCGAGGGCGGTCCACGCCAGCGACACGGCGTACTCCTCCCCCTCGCGGTCCGGCCTGGGCAGCTTGGCGTCCAGCGCGACCTCCTCCAGCGCGTCGTCGACGTCGGAGACGATCGGGCCGTGGTCGGTGGACCGCACGGTGAGCTCGACGTCGTCGCCACCCTCGACCTCGATGGTCTCCTTGCGGGTCCGCAGCGGCCGGGCCCTGCCGCCGTAGCGCCAGGTGTCGCCGGAGACCCGCTCGACGTAGAGGTCGGTGACGTCGGGGCCCAGGTTGGTGAAGCCCCAGGCGATGTCGGCGTTGTGCCCGATGATCACGCCGGGCACGCCGGAGAAGCTGAAGCCGGCGACGTCGAACGGGCAGGCGTCGGAGACGCTGCGGCAGTGCAGGCCCACCTGCATCCACACCCCCGGCATCGAGATCCCGAGGTGCGGGTCGTTGGCGAGGATCGGCTCCCCGGTGGTGGAGTGCTCGCCGTCGACGACCCACGAGTTGCTGCCCACGCCGTCGCCCTTGCCGAGCCACGCGGGCATCCGGCCGAGGCCCTCCCGGACCGTGGACAGCTCGGCCAGCGCCTTGCGACCGAACGGCGGACGGCGCGGGTTGCGGGTGCCGCCGATCACGGCGTCCTGCTCGAACACGCCGTCGACGACCGCGCCCTGGCTGAGGATCGGGTCGTGCTCCTCGTAGGGGTACGGCGGCAACAGCGCCGCCGCGCGCTTCTTGCCGACCACGTCGGCGGTGAGCACCCGGTCGATCTCGTCCTGCATGTTGCCGCGCAGGTCCCACGCCATCGCCTTGAGCCAGGCCAGCGAGTCGACGGCCGTCCACTCGTCCGGGTGGTAGTCGAGGCCGCCGGCGTTGAGCACGGTGTACTCCAGCGAGATCTCCGACGGCGAGCGGTCCGCCAGGTAGGCGTTCACCCCGTCGGCGTACGCGTCCAGGGCGGCGCGGGTGTCGGGCTGCAGCAGCGGCAGCTCGCGCTCGGCGACGTCGCGCCAGCCCATCGTGCGCACGTACATGTCGGTCTCGAGGGCGTCCTCGCCGAACATCTCCGACAGCCGGCCGGCGGTCGCGTGCCGGCGTACGTCCATCTCGTAGAACCGCTCCTGGGCGTGCACGTACCCCTGCGCGAGCATCAGGTCGTGGGTCGAGTCGGCGTAGATCTGCGGGATGCCGTGCTCGTCGCGGATCACCTCGACCGAGCCGGTCAGGCCGGTGATCTCGACGGTGCCGGAGGTCTGCGGGAACGATCGTCGGACCAGCACCACGCCGGCGAGAAGCATGGCGATCAGCAGCAGGACCAGGCCGATGGCGATGTACGTCGTCACCCGCAGCGGCTTCGGCAGTCCCCGGAATCCGGTGCGCTCGACGGCCCGTTCCGACGTGTCCGCTGTCATGGTGCCGTCATTCTGCACGTCGCGTATCATTTAGCAGTCGATACAGGAGAGTGCCAGGAGCATCATGCCGACCTATCAGTACGCATGCACCGAGTGCGGCCATGCCTTCGAGCAGTTCCAGAGCTTCTCGGACGACTCGCTGACCGAGTGCCCGGAGTGCTCCGGACGGCTGCGCAAGCTCTTCAACGCGGTCGGTGTCGTCTTCAAGGGCTCGGGCTTCTACCGCACCGACAGCCGCTCCTCCGACTCCTCCGGATCGACGTCCGACACCAAGTCGGAGACGAAGACCGAGACCAAGTCCGACACCAAGTCGGAGACCAAGTCCGAGAAGAAGGCCGACTCCAAGCCCGCGGCCGCCACCGCCTAGGTCGCCCGGGCCCCTGTGGAGAGCGGACCCGCCACCGCTGGGGCTCCCCTAGCGTCGACGGATGCTCTCCTCGGGACCGTCTGCTCCTGTCCGCCTCGCTGACCGGCTCCGGCCCGTACGCCGAGCCGTCCTGCGGCGTCGGCGCCTGATCGCCGCGCTGCTCACCGGCGGCGCGGTCGCTGCCGGAGTCCACGCCGCGGCCGGGCCGGCTCCGGCCACGGTGCCGGTGCTGGTCGCCGCGCGCGACCTGCCGGCCGGCGCCCGGATCGCCGAGGCGGACCTCGAGACGGTGCGGTTCTCGGCGGGCTCAGCACCGGAGGCGGTCGCGGACGACCCCGTGGGTGAGGTGCTTGCGGCGCCGCTGCGCACCGGGGAGCCGGTCACCGACGTGCGCCTCGTCGGTCCCGAGCTGACCGTGGGCCAGCCCGGCCTCGTCGCCCTACCCGTGCGCCTACCCGATCCCGGCATGGTGGCGCTCCTCGACGTCGGCGACCGCATCGACCTGCTGGCCACCGACCCGCAGGCGGGCGGCGCCAGCGTGGTCGCCACCGACGTGCCGGTGCTGGCGATCCCCACTGCCGACGACCAGTCCAGCGCCTCCGGCCTCCCGGGTCGCTTGGTGGTGGTCGGCGCCGACGAGACCGAGGTCGACGCCGTGGCCGAGGCAACGGTGCGGTCGGTGGTGACGTACACCTGGCGGGACCGCTAGCGTCCCACGGGAGTTACTCGGCCGACCCAAGGAGATGTAGATGACCGGGTTCAAGAACTTCATCCTGCGCGGCAACCTCGTCGAGCTCGCCGTCGCGTTCATCATGGCCACCGCGTTCGCGGCCGTGGTCACCGCGACCGTGGCGCTGATCATGGACATCATCGGCAAGGCCGGCGGTCAGCCCGACTTCTCGTCGTACAGCTGGGAGGGCATCTCGATCGGAGCGTGGCTCACGGCCCTGGTGTCGTTCCTGATCATGGCCGCGGTCGTCTACTTCTTCATCGTGTTGCCCTACACGAAGGCGAAGGAGAGGTTCTTCCCCACCAAGGGTGACGAGGAGGAGGGCACGCCCGAGGACATCCGGCTCCTGGAGGAGATCCGCGACCTGCTGGCCGCCCAGCGCACCGTCTGAGAGAGAGGCTGCCTCACCCGTGGTGGGGCGGCACCTGGGCCTTGAGCCAGGCCTCGGACGCGTCGGGGCGGTCATCCGCACCCGGGTCCCGCTCGTCGGAGGTGGTCTCCGGGAGCACCTCCCCGAAGACCGCGTCCAGCCGCCGACGACGCTCCTCGGGAGTCTCGTCCCTGGTCATGCGCACAACCCCGCGGCCTCGCGCTCCTCGGCGCTGGGGCTGGGGCTCTCCGAGTTGCCCGGCGACCCGGTGCCACCGGGCGAGCTCGGCGAGGACGAGTCGCCCTCCACGTCGTCGCCGGCGGTGATCACGCCCTCCTGGAGGCGGCGGGTCAGCGGTTCGTCATCGATCACCCGCTGCCAGAGCTGCTCGGCCTCGGGGAGGAACTCGACCCGTCCGGGCTGGGCGGTGGAGTACTGGAACGGCACGGTGACGAACTTGATGTTGTCGAGGCCGATGTTCTTGAACCCGATCCCGACCTTGCCCATCTGCAGCACCGACTCGATGTCGGTCTGCAGCGAGCTCGTCGCCGCGTCGAGGAAGCCGACCAGCCGGTCGAGCCGGGCGAGGGTGCCGCGGGCCATCACCTTGCTGGCCATCGCCGCGATGAACGCCTGCTGGCGCTTGATCCGGCCGATGTCGGAGCCGTCGCCGAGGGTGTAGCGAGCGCGCACGTAGTTGAGCGCCTCCTTGCCCTCGAGCTCACGGGTGCCGGCCGGGATGTTGATGCCGTGCGAGGGGTCGGAGATGTCCTCGGGGATGCAGACCTCGACGCCGTCGATCGCCTCGACCATGTCCTGGAAGCCCGCGAAGTCGAGCACGACGTAGTTGTCGAGCCGGATGTCGGTCAGCTGCTCGAACTGCTGCATCGTGCACGCCGGCCCGCCGACGGAGAACGCCTCGTTCCACATGACGTCCTCCGCGCCCGGCAGGACGTCGCCGTTCTTGTCGTAGCAGTCGGGCCGGTCGACGAGCGTGTCGCGGGGAATGCTGATGCCGTAGGCGGACTCCCGGTCGGCCGACAGGTGGAACATGATCGTGGTGTCCGACCGCTCACCGCCGCCGGTGAGGTTGTCGATGTTGTTGCCCTCACCGTCGCGGGTGTCGGACCCCATCACCAGGATGTTGAGCGGCTCCTTGGGTCCGGTGTCGACTCTCTTCTTGTCCGGCCGGTTCTTGAGCTGACCGGACAGGTCCTGCACGTTGAGGTTGTCGTTGAGGTGGCGGTAGATGTAGACCACGCCCAGACCGGTCGCCAGACCGACCGCGATGAGGCTGGCCAGAACCACCTTCGCTACTGTGTGCCGAGCCTTGGCCCGCGCCCGGCGCTTGCCGCGGCGTGAGCCACCCGCACCGTTCGGGGTCGCTGACGTCGAACCGGACTCGGCCGGCTCGTGTTCAGCGTCCTCGGACATGCATCACCTGGGTGCTCGGTCTGGTCGATCGGTTCGGGGGCGCCCCCAGTCACCCCTCGCGAACCTAGCCGCAAGTTCCAAATTGTCTCCTGCCGCGGCGGGGTGGCACAAATCGACCGCCTGCGGCGACGTGAGACCCACCCCGCTCCCGTGACAATATGACCGTCGGCGCGCCCCAGTAGCTCAGCGGATAGAGCAGCCGCCTCCTAAGCGAAAGGTCGCAGGTTCGACTCCTGCCTGGGGCACTAGACTCCGACGCATGCCCCGCGGCGACACCGACTCCCGTCGCACCGGCGGTGGGGCGATCTCCCTCCGCGGTCTCCGCAAGGAGTTCGACGGCGTCACCGCCGTCAACGGCATCGATCTCGAGATCGAGCCCGGGGAGTTCTTCACCCTTCTCGGCCCGTCGGGCTGCGGGAAGACGACCACGCTGCGCATGCTGGGCGGGTTCG
>DASTDJ010000319.1:0-10161 GCA_035710425.1 Nocardioides sp. | reverse complement strand
GCGACCGCGCTTCGGCGCCGGAGTCGGTGCCGGGCCGACGCCGAGCCGGTGCGCCATCCGTACGTCGGCCCACCGGACCATCGCCGGCCCGAACGCGACCGAGACCCCGATGTAGATGGCTGCGAGGGCGTGGACTGCGCTCGCCTCGGCACCCCGTCGCAGGTCGATCGTGGTCGCCACCAGGAGGACGACGTCGACCAGCGGCGTGAGCAGGAGCAGCGCTGCGCCGAGCCGCGGCCGGCGCAGCGCGTAGCGCGCGAGGAGGCCGGCCACCAGCAGCAGCCAGAAGCCGACCTCGCACGCGACGATCAGGATCAAGAGCACACATCAAGCGTGCGTGCCGGCACCCTCCCGGAGTACCCGTCGATGGTCTCGTTCGTGGGTGACTTCGGTCGGAGCAGCACCCCGACCAGAACCGCGGCGAGCAGGCACAGGGCGGCGTCGATGCCGATCGCTGTCCTGAGGCCGGACAGGATCGCTTCTCCCCCGGTGGTCCGGTGGACGACGGCGGTGACGATCGCCGACATGACCGGGATGCCCATGGTGATGCCGACCTGCTGGCTCATCGTGGCGAGGCCGGTCGCCAGCCCCTGCTCGTGGTCCTGCACGCCCGTGGTGACGGTGACCATGAAGCCGACGATCGCCACCAGGTTGGCGACCCCGCCCACGAACGTCGCCACCAGGACCAGCGCCAGGTAGCCGGACGCCTCCCCCAGCAGGACCAGCGGAGCCGTCGCAGCGGCCTGGACCACGAGACCGCCCACGATGGCGCGGGTGCTGCCCACGGCCGCGATCACCCGAGGTCCGGCCAGGCCACCGATCACGGTGCCGGCACCCAGGACCGCGAAGGCCAGCCCGGCTTGGAGCGGCGAGTAGCCGAGCACGTCCTGCAGGTAGAGCGTCAGCAGGAAGACCAGGGAGGTCTCGGTCGCGAACGCCAGGACGCCGGCGAGGTTCCCCCACCCGATCGAACGCCGACGCAGCACGCGGAGGGAGACGAGCGGTTCGGAGACGCGACTCTCGACCGCCCAGAAGACACCGAGCAGGACGGCGCCCACCCCCAGCCCCAGCACGGCCCTCGGGTCGGCCCAGGAGTGCTCGCCAGCCGCGGTCAGGCCGTAGACGAGGGACAGCAGTCCCGCGGTGACGCTGAGTGCCCCGGGCACGTCCAGCCGGGGCCGCTGGGCCGGCCGGCTCTCGGTCAGCACCGCGGGACCGACCGCGAGGACGACGAGCGCGACGACGACGTTGACGTAGAACGCCCAGCGCCAGCTGAGCAGGTCGGTCAGCACGCCGCCGAGCACCGCGCCGGTGGTGAACCCGGCCGCCATCAGGGCGCCGTTCAGCCCGAGCGCGCGCTCCCGGCGCGGTCCCTCGGGGACGGAGGTCGTCAGCAGCGACAGGGCGGCGGGCGTCACGACCGCGGCGGCGGTGCCCTGCGCGACCCGGGCCACGAGCAGCACCCAGGGTGCGGTGGCCAGCCCGCCGGCCAGCGAGGAGATGCCGAGCAGTGCGATGCCGGCCAGGAACAGCCGTCGCCTGCCGAACAGGTCCGCCACCCTGCCGAACAGCAGCGTGAAGCCGGCGGCGCAGAGCGCGAACGATGTCGCGATCCACTGCAGGTTCTCCAGCGAGAACCCGACGTCGGCCCCGACGTCCGGCAGGGCGACGTTGAGGATGGAGAAGTCCACGGCGAGCGTGAAGCTCGCCGTGAGCAGGACCGACAGGGTGAGACGTTCGCGCACCGTCGGCGTGGAGGTTGCGGCTCGCACGGGTGACTCCTTCGAGGTGTGGTTCGGGGTACGTGCCCCACGAGGGTTCGTCAGCTCCGCAGCGCCAGCCAGACACCTGCCGTGAGTAGTCCCCCGCTGCCTGGCACTGGCAGTGACAGGCACATCCGGGCCGGGCGAGCCACACTGGTGCGGTGACCGGAACGGAGACACGACGTGCACGGGACCTCGGCGAGTTCCTGCGGACCCGGCGCGCGCGGCTGACCCCCGACGACGTCGGCCTGGCGTCGTACGGCGCCCGGCGGGTGCCCGGACTGCGGCGCGAGGAGCTGGCCATGCTGGCCGGGGTCAGCGTCACGTACTACACGCGGCTGGAGCAGGGCCAGAGCGTCAACGCGTCCGACTCGGTGATCGAGGCACTGGCACGCGCGCTCTGCCTGGACCCCGACGAGCGGGCGCACCTGCGCGACCTGGCCCGGCCCGCGCCGCCGAAGCGGTGGCGCACGCCGCCTCCCGTGTCCGTGCGGGCCCGGACCCGCACCCTCATCGACGCGATGGGCGACGTGCCGGCCGTGCTGATGGGGAGGTCGTCGGAGGTGCTGGCCTGGAACCGGCTGGGCCACTCGCTGGTCGCGGGTCACATCCCGTACGACGCGCCCTTCGACGAGTCGAACCGGCCCAACCTGACCCGGATGCTGTTCCTCGACCCGCACACGCGAGCGCTCTACGCGGACTGGGAGGAGGAGGCCGCGCGGGCCGTCGCCTCCCTGCGCCTGGTCGCCGGCCGCTTCCAGGAGGACCGCGACCTGGCCGAGCTGATCGGCGAGCTGTCCATCGCCAGCGACGACTTCGCGCGCCTGTGGGCCGGGCACCCGGTGGAGAACTGCACCAGCGGCACCAAGCGGATCTCCCACCCCGAGGTGGGCGAGCTCGAGGTCGGGTTCGAGGTGCTCCACCTCCCGGACGGCGCAGGCCACCGCCTGCTGACCTACACCGCCGAGCCCGACACGCCCGCAAGGCACACCCTCGACCTGCTGGCCCGCCTCGCCGCGTCCTGACCGGGGTACCGGCGACCTCATGGCGGAGAAGCTGGCGGCGTACCGCGCCAAGCGGGACTTCGTGCGCACGCCGGAGCCGGCCGGCGCACCCTCGAGCGACGCGCCGCAGGACGGCGCGCGGTTCGTGGTGCAACGGCACCGTGCCAGCCGGCTCCACTACGACCTGAGGTTCGAGATCGACGGCGTGCTGGCCAGCTGGGCGGTGCCCAAGGGCCCCACGCTCGACCCCGCGGCGCGGCGGCTGGCAGTCCACGTGGAGGACCACCCGATCGAGTACCTGCACTTCGAGGGCGTGATCCCGAGCGGCGAGTACGGCGGGGGCGACGTCATCGTCTGGGACACCGGCACCTGGGAGCCGATCCACACCGACGACCCCGCCGCGGCAGTGGCGGCCGGCGAGCTGCATGCGGAGGTGTACGGCGAGAAGCTGCGCGGGCGGCTGGTCCTGGTCCGGCGCACCGGCGACGAGGGCTCCGACGACTGGATGCTGCTGCACAAGCGCGACGAGCACGCCGTGGACGGCTGGGACCCGGAGGACCACCCGAGGTCGGTGCTGACGGGGCGCACCAACGAGCAGGTCCAGGCAGACCCCGACCGGGTGTGGCTCTCCGACGCCCCGGCGTCCGACGCGGAGGTCTCCCTCCTGCCCGACCCGGTCCCCGACGAGGCGATCGAGGCCCTGGCAGCCATGGGCAAGCAGGGCACCTGGGAGGTGTTCGGCCGCGCGCTGCGCGTCACGAACCTCGACAAGGTGCTGTTCCCCGGCGACCCACCGGTGACCAAGCGCGAGCTGCTCGCGTACGCCGCGACCATCGCACCGCTGAGTCTCCCCTACCTCGAGGGTCGCCCCCTCAACCTGCACCGCTATCCCGACGGCGCCGAGGGCAAGAGCTTCTGGCACAAGCAGGTGCCCGACCACGCACCGGACTGGCTGACCCGCTGGGACAACCCCGACGCCGACGAGGGCGAGACCACGACGTACCTGGTGGCCGACGAGCCCGCGGCGCTGGTCTGGGTCGCCAACTTCGGCGCGCTGGAGTGGCACCCGTGGACCTCGAGGACGACGGCGCCGCACGAGCCGACGTACGCGCTGATCGACCTCGACCCCGGAGAGCGCACCAGCTGGGAGGACCTGCTGACTCTGGCCCGGTTGCACCGGACCGCGCTCGAGCACGTGGGGGCGGTCGGGCGTCCGAAGGTGACCGGGCGGCGTGGCATCCAGATCTGGGTCCCGGTGGTCACGGGCTACTCGTTCGCGGACACCCGCGCCTGGGTCGAGCAGCTCTCGCGCACCGTCGGGCAGGTGGTGCCGGAGCTGGTCAGCTGGAAGTGGGAGGTCAAGCAGCGCAAGGGACTCGCCCGCCTGGACTACACCCAGAACGCGATCAACAAGACGTTGGTCGCTCCCTACTCGACGCGGCCCGCCGCGGGCGCGCCCGTGTCGGTGCCGATCTCGTGGGCCGAGCTCGACGACCCCGAGCTGCGGCCCGACCGCTGGACGATCCGCACGGTGCTCGACCGGCTCGCGAGCCGGGGAGACCCCTTCCGGTCACTGCTCGACGCCGCCCAAGAGCTGCCCGACCTCAGCTGAGGGTCAGGCCGCCACCTCGTCCTTGCGGGCCAGCACCCCGAACATGGTGACGGCGAGGAACGCGGCGCCCCGGTCGAGCGCGTCCGCGATGTCGCGCTCGAACTGCGCCACGTCGTCGGCCGTCAGCACCCCCTCCTCCATGGCCAGGGCGAACGTCGGCCGCCACAGCTGCATGCCGCGGATCACCTCGTCGGGCATCACCACCGCGGTGGCCGCGATGTCCGGGTCGACGTTCAGGCCGGCGCCGTGCAGCTGGCCACGCAGGTGCCGGCCCGCGAAGGGGTTGGCCATCTGGCGCCACGAGAACTCGTTGAGCCTTCGCACGAAGTCCGCGTCGCCCACGGTCTGCACGACGCTGCCCCAGTCGCTGTCCACCACGACGACCCGACCGCCCGGCGCCAGCACCCGGGCGAACTCGCGGGTGGCGGCCTCCGGGTCGGAGAGGTGCTGGAACACCCGCTCGCAGCGGAGCACGTCGACCGAGCCGTCCGCGAAGGGCAGGGCGCCGGCGTCCCCTTCGACGAACGTCGCCGAGGACGACTCCGCCGCGGCCCGGCGCTCGGCCTCGGCGCGAAGACCGGGATCGGGCTCCACGCCCACTGCGCGTCCGCCCGGTCCGACGAGTCCGGCCAGCCGGCGTACCTCGGTCCCGGCACCGCAGCCCACGTCGACGGCCACGTCGCCAGGCCCCGGGGACAGGACGCCCAACGTCCAGTCACGCAGGCGTACGACGCCCGGCATCTGCTCCTGCAGGTCGAGCACGAAGATCCGCGACGCCAGGTCGTTGTCCGCGTCGGTGGGCACGTTGCCCTTGCGGAACGCTGTCGGCGTGATCTCCAGGTCGGGCGGGAGGTCGGTGGTCACCTCCGCAGTGTGCTCCCGCCCGCCGTCGTCACGCCACCGTTCAGGACTTGGCGCAGAACGCGAACGCCTGCATGGTGTGGCTCGCGCCGTCGAAGTTGAACCCGCTGGCGCGCCAGCGCCGGGAGTTGCTCGGGTGCGGTGCCGAGCTCGAGAGCAGGACTCCGATGGCACCGAGACCGTCCTCGATGACACCGCCGCCGACGAGCTTCTCGTTGTTCCTGCACGACGCGGACACCGTGCCGGCGTTCAACGAGGCGACGGAGATCTGGGCGCCGGCCCGCTTGACGACCCGTTCCACCCGGTCCGGGTTGGCCTTGCGCGCGCAGAACGCGAAGGCGCGCAGCTGCTCCGGAGACGCGAAGTTGTTGTTGAAGCCCTTGGCGAGGTACCTGCGCGCGCGAGCCGGATCGGGAGCGGACGCGGTCAGCAGCACCGAGGTCCCCGGCACGCCGGTGCCCTGCGCACCGCCGCCCACCAGTCGCTCGTCGCTGCGGCAGTTGGCGGTGTCCGTCCCGCTGGAGCCGATGGGCAGGTCGGCGGCGGCTCCTCCCGAGCGGACGATCACGCCGATCTTGTCGTTGCCCGCAGACTTCGCACACATCGCGTAGGCGGTGAGCCCGTGGGGGTTCGCGCCGTCGTTGTTGAACCCGCGTGCCACCCAGCGCCGCGGGTTGCTCGGAGAGGGCCCCGACGCTCGCAGGAAGACGACCTGGGTGCTCGCCCCGTCCCCGATCGCTCCTCCCCCGATGAGGGTCTCGTTGTTGCGGCACGTGGCGACGGCCTGGCCGCTCGAGCTGGCCGCGATGGAGACGGTCGCACCCGTGCGCTTGGTGACGGTGCCGATCTTGTCGACGGCCTGCGCTGCCGGCGAGCTGACGGCCGACAGTCCGGCCACGGACAGTGCGAGGCAGATGGCTGCGGCCAAGCGAGAACGACGGTGACTCATGCTCTGCTCCTCTTCCCGGATCGGAGCGCGGGTGATGGGTTGTCTGCGCTCCGGAGATCCCCCAGCCGCGAGCGTAGGACGGTAAGTAGCGCTCCTGGGGATTGTCTAGACCAGAGTTCGGTTCGGTCAGTCCAGGTCGAGGAACGACTCGAGCCCGACCGTCAGCCCGGGGTGGTCGGCGATCCTGCGGACCCCGGTGAGCACCCCGGGCGTGAAGGAGGCGCGATCGAGGGAGTCGTGGCGGATCGTGAGCGTCTCTCCCTGCCCACCCAGGATCACCTCCTGGTGCGCGACCAGCCCGCGCACGCGGAGGCCGTGGACCCGGATGCCGTCGACGTCGGCGCCGCGGGCACCCTCGAGGCCGGACGAGGTCGCGTCGGGCACGGGCGGGCACCCCGCGGCGCGGCGGGCGGCTGCGATCAGCTCGGCGGTACGCCGCGCGGTGCCGGAGGGCGCGTCGGCCTTGTCGGGGTGGTGCAGCTCGACCACCTCCACCGATTCGTAGAACGGCGCGGCGATCGCGGCGAACCGCATCATCAGGATCGCGCCGATCGCGAAGTTGGGGGCGATCAGCACTCCGGTCTTCGGCGCGGCCTCGAGCCAGCCGCGCACGGTGGCGAGCCGCTCGTCGTCGAACCCCGTGGTGCCGACCACCGCGTGGATGCCGTGGTCGATGCAGAACTCCAGGTTGTCCATGACCGCGTCGGGGTGGGTGAAGTCGACGACCACCTCGGCGCCGGAGGTGACGAGCGCGTCGGGCTCGTCGTCGACGTCGACGACCGCCACGAGCTCGGTGTCGTCGGCCGCCTCGACCGCCCGGCACACCTCGGAGCCCACCCTGCCGCGTCCACCCAGGACACCCACCTTGATCACCTCGGCCACGGCGACCACGGTAGTGCCTCGGCACCCCGCGGTCGGTGCGTGCCAGGGGTGGTCGCGGTCTGGCAGGGTGGAGGTCATGGCGGTGCAGACGATCCCCGCGCGGATTCGCTGGGCGGTTGACTTCATGGACGTGCAGCCGTCTGATCACATCCTGGAGATCGGCTGTGGCCCCGGAGCCGGGGCCGAGCTCATCTGCAGCCGGCTCGAGACCGGCAAGCTGTTCGCGATCGACCGCTCCGAGTCGGGCGTCGACCGGACCAAACGGCGGTGCGCGGCGTACATCAAGGCCGGCCGGCTGACCGTGCGCCAGATCGACCTGGCCACGCTGCGGGTGCCGGTCAAGCGGCTGAACAAGGTCTTCGCGTTCAACGTCAACCTGTTCTGGGTCCGCGAGTGTGCCGACGAGGTGGCCCTCCTTCACGAACGGGTGCTTCCCGGTGGTGCGGTCTACCTCTTCTACGAGTCGAGCCGGCCGGAGCAGGTGCCGGAGATGATCCGCAAGGCGTCGGCCTCGCTGACCGAGGGCGGCTTCCGGGTCTACGTCGTCGACTCCAAGGACCCGGCCGTCGTCGGCATCATCGGGCGCCGATAGGGGTCACCCCGCGGGAGGGGACGAGGGATGAGCGCACAGGACTACGGACACCTCGTGATGGCGCTGATCGGGGTGTCCCTCCTGGCCGCGCTGCCAGGCTGGACCCGCGCCGGCCGCCTCATCTGGCCGCCGTTCGCGACGGCCGTCCTCCTCGCCGCCCTGGCGGTCGCCGGTGGTGCGCCCGACATCGAGTTCGCCGACAACGCCAGGACGGCGATCGCGGTCGCGCTCGCCGGTGCCCTCGCGGTGATCGGCGGCGGCCCGGTCACCACCTTGCTCTTCCGACTGGTCGACCAGAAGTGGTCCGACGGGCTCGAGGCCGCCGCCCCACCGCGCAGCGGCCTCGCGATCGGCCTGCTCGAGCGCGCCGCCGTCTTCGTCTCGCTGGTCGCGGCGTTCCCCGCAGGCGTCGCCATCGCGCTGGCCGTCAAGGCCGTCGGCCGCTATCCCCAGCTCCGTGCCCCCGGAGCCGGCGAGCGCTTCATCATCGGCACGTTCGCGAGCGTGCTCTGGGCCACCGCCTGCGCCGGCGTCATCCTCCTCGCGCGCTAGCCCGGGTCAGCGGAGGAGGCCTTTGGCCACGTGGGTGACCTGGACCTCGTTGGAGCCGGCGTAGATCATCAGCGACTTGGCGTCGCGGGCCAGCTGCTCGACGCGGTACTCCGCCATGTAGCCGTTGCCGCCGAAGAGCTGGACCGCCTCCATGGCGACGTCGGTGGCGGCGGTGGACGCGTAGAGCTTGATCGCCGAGGCCTCCGACAGCGACGGCAGCTTGCCGGCGCGACGCTGCTCGATGGTGCTGAACACCATGTTGCGGACGTTGACCCTGGCCACCTCCATCTGGGCGAGCTTCAGCTGGATCAGCTGGAAGTCCCCGATCGGCCGGCCCCACAGCTCGCGTGACCTCGCGTAGTCGATGCAGAGGCGCTGACACTCCTCGATCACGCCGAGCGCCAGGCTGGCGATCCCGACCCGCTCGGCGACGAAGTTGGCCCGGGCGCTCTCCTTGCCGCCACCGTCGCTCGCCGTGCCGAGCAGCCGATCGTCGCCGAGGCGCACCTCGTCGAAGAACAGCTGACCGGTGGGTGAGGAGTGCATCCCCATCTTGCGCAGCGGCCGGCTCTGGGTGAGCCCGTCCATGCCGGAGTCGAGCACGAACGTGAGCACCGGCTGGTCGCGCCGCTCCTGTCCGCTGCCGTCGTCGTGCTTGGCGTAGACCACGAGCGTGTCGGCGTAGGGCCCGTTGGTGATGAACGTCTTCTGGCCGGTGAGCACCCACTCGTCGCCGTCGCGGCGCACGGTGGTGCGCATCCCGCCGAAGGCATCGGAGCCCGCGTCCGGCTCGGTGATCGCCCAGGCGCCGACCTTGGCAAAGGTCATCAGGTCGCGCGCCCACCGCTTGCGCTGCTCGATGCTGCCGCGCGCGTTGATGGTGCCGCCGGCGAGGCCCACGGAGACTCCGATCGCGGCCGGGATGCCCATGCTGACCCGGCAGAACTCGCTGGACACGATGACGCCCATGGCGGGGTCGAGAGTGCTCATCGCGTCGCCGTCGGACTGCTCCCCCGACTCGGCCCGGGCGACCGCCTTGTCGAAGGCCTCGGCGGCCATCTGCTCCATGCCGAACGCGGCGTAGAACCTCCGGATCAGGTCGTACGGCGGCAGGTCACCGTGCTCGAGGTCGTCCTGGAGCGGCCGGACCTCCTTGTCGACGAAGCTGCGGACCGCGTCGCGGATCGCGATCTCGTCATCCGACCACTCGAACATCAGGAAGGCCCGGGCTCTCGGTCCTCGTAGCCGGCCCGCTCGTCGTGGTCGAACTCGGTGAACACCGTGTCGAGCCCGAACCGGCGACGCATCCACGGCTTCAGCCGGGACGCGGTGAGGCTCCAGTTGGCACCGCCGAACGCGAAGTACGGCGGTACGGTCGCCGTCAGCTTGGGGTTGAGGATCATCTTCACGACCGCCGCGGCGACGTCCTCGGGCTCGACCGGCTTCATCAGCCCGGTGGCCTCGGTGCCCTTGATGAGCTCGGTGTTGGTGAACGACGGCAGCACCGCGCCGACCCGGATGCCGTACTCGGCGAGCTCGGCGTCCAGCGCCTCGCTGAACGCCAGCACCCCTGCCTTGCTGGCGCTGTAGACCGCGGCGCCGGGCATCGGGATCCGCCCGGCGAGCGAGGCGATGTTGACGATCACACCCCCCGGCCGCATCCGTGCCGCACCCTCGTAGGAGCCCTGGATCACGCCGGTGAGGTTGACGTCGAGCTGGGCGAGCTGGCGCGCGAGCGGGACCTCGCGCACCTTGCCGAGCACCATGAACCCGGCGTTGTTGACCAGGACGTCGAGCCTTCCGTGCTCGGTGACGACCCCGTCGAGGAACGCCGCGAACGATGTCCGGTCGGCGACGTCGAGCGGCAGGGCCAGCCCGTCGTACTCCTCGGCGGCCTGCTTCGCGAGGTCGACGTCGAGGTCGCCGATCACCACCGAGGCGCCCTC
>DASTDJ010000318.1:0-4488 GCA_035710425.1 Nocardioides sp. | reverse complement strand
GACGAAGACCGCGTCCTCGACGTCGAGGTGGCCGTCCTCGATCAGCTCGCCGAAGGCGCGCAGCCGGGCGATGATGCCCTTGGTGTAGTCGAGCCGGTCGATGCCCAGGAAGACCTTGCGCGGGTTGCCCAGAGCCTCGCGGATCTCGACCGCGCGGGCGGCGACCGACTCCGAGCGGGCCAGCTCCTCGAACCCGGCGACGTCGATCGAGATCGGGAACGCCGCCGCCCGCACCGTGCGGCCGTCGGGCAGGTAGATCAGGTCGCGGTGCGTCTTGTGGCCGACCCGCTGCCGCACCAGGCGCACGAAGTTCGCGGAGGCACCGGGCATCTGGAACCCGACCAGGTCCGCCCCGAGCAGCCCCTCGAGGATCTGGCGGCGCCACGGCAGCTGCTGGAACAGCTCGGTCGGCGGGAACGGGATGTGGAGGTAGAACCCGATCCGCAGGTCCGGCCGCAGCTCGCGCAGGATCTGCGGGACCAGCTGGAGCTGGTAGTCGTGCACCCAGACCGTGGCGCCCTTGGCCGCGATGTCGGCGGCCTTCTCGGCGAAGCGCTGGTTGACCGAGACGTAGGCGTCCCACCACTCCCGGTGGAACTCCGGCTTGGTCACGAGGTCGTGGTAGATCGGCCAGATGGTGGCGTTGGAGAAGCCCTCGTAGAACTCCTTGATCTCCTCGGCGGTCAGGCTCATCGGCACGAGGTGCATGCCGTCGTGATCGAAGGGCTCGAGGTCCGACTCGGTGCCGCCCGGCCAGCCGATCCAGGTGCCGTCGTTGGCCCGCATCACCGGCTCGACCGCGGTCACGAGGCCACCGGGCGATCCGCGCCAGCCGGGGCTGCCGTCCGCCAGCTCCACCCGGTCGACGGGCAGTCGGTTGGCGACGATCACCAGGTCAGCGGACACGAGGCAACCCTAGGGGGTGGTGGGGTGGTCGAGGCACGAGCCGGAAAGGTGGTACTAGCACCATCGTCGCCAGGTACCCGTCTCCCTAGCGTCGTAGCCATGGACGAGACGATGCAGATCCCCACGACCCACGGCCCGCACACCGCGGCCGTGGAGCCGACCCGGCCGAACCTGCTGCAGCGGCTGCTGCGCGACTCGGCGTACTCGCTGACCGCGCTGCCGATCGGCATCCTGACCTTCGCCATCGTGGTGACCGGCCTGTCGGCCGGTGCCGGTCTGGTGATCGTGTGGGTCGGGCTGCCGGTGCTGGTCGGCACGGTCCTCGTCGCCAGGGCGTTCGCGCAGCTCGAGCGGCTCCGGCTGCGGTCGTTGCAGGACCGCGACGCCCCGCCGCCGGCGTACCTGAAGGCGGAGGCGGATGCGAGCGGCCTCCGCCGGCTGCTCACGCCCCTGCGGGACGCGCAGTCGTGGCTCGACGCGTTCTGGGGGATCGTCGGCTTCGTCACCGGCCTGATCGCGTTCCTCGTGACCGTCATCTGGTGGGCGGCCGCGGCGGGTGGTCTGTCGTACTGGTTCTGGGAGCGGTGGGTCCCCGAGGGCGACGACAACACGACCCTGGCCGAGCTGATCGGCTTCGGCGAGGGGCGCGAGCCGGAGATCTGGCTCAACCTCGTGCTCGGCGCGATCGCGCTGATCACGCTTCCCTGGATCGTCCGGGCGGTCGCCGCCCTCCACGGTGGTACGGCGAGCGCGATGCTCGACGGCCGGGCGGTGCTGCGGGAGCGCGCCGCCCAGGGAGCCACGCCCTAGGCCCCGACGGGCTCGGCGACGGCGCGGATCTCGCGGGTGGCGATCTCGATCATCAGCTGGGCCGCGACGGAGAGGTTGGCGCCGGCCCGGTGCACGATGCCGATGGTGTCGTACTGCCGGGGGCGCAGGGAGGCCATGCCGGCCTTCGGGGCCAGCTGCGGCAGGAGCTTCTCTGCGGCCGCCCGCGGCACCACGCTGTCGGCGAGGCCCAGGCCGACGAGCTCGATGGCGGTCTCGATGTCCTCGACCTCGATCCGGGTCCGTGGGTTCTGGCCGGCGGAGTGGAGCATCTGGCGGAGGACCACGCGCGTGGAGTCGACGTCGCGCCAGGTCGTCTCGGCCATCACGAGCCTCGCCTGGCCGATCTTGGCGGCCGACACGGGGCTGTGCACCCGCTCGGGATCGGCGCTGACGTAGACCAGCTCGTCGCGCGCCACCGGCGTCACCTCGATGCCCTCGCTGGTGACCTGGGGGAGGGCGATCAGCGCCGCCTCGATCCGGCCGCGGCGGATGTCCTCGAGCACGTCGCTGGAGTTCTGGCCGACCAGCTCGACCCGCACACCAGGGTGTCGTCGGAGCACCTCGACGACGAGCGCGGTGCTGGTGTAGAGCCGGGCGGAGCCGAACATGCCGAACCGGATGGTGCCGGTCTCCAGCGCCGAGACGCTCCGCGCGACCCGCAGCGCCTCGGCGGCCTCGGCGAGGGTGCGTTCTGCGTGCGGCCGCAGCGTGTCGGCCACCGTCGTCGGCACCATCCCGCGCCCGACCCGGCGGAACAGCTGCATCCCGATGGTCTTCTCCAGCGCCCGGACCTGCTCGGAGATCGACGGCTGGGCGTAGCCGAGCTCCTCCGCTGCGGCGGTCAGGGAGCCGTGCTCGTAGGTCGCCAGGAAGCAGCGCAGCTGGTGCAGGGACAACATAGGCTTCTCCTTTGGATCCCTCTGGAAAGTCAGGCTACCCCTATGGCTACCGACCGGTCACCATAGAGGTACACCACACGAAACGAGGAGGTCCCGAGATGTTCGACCACCACTGCACCGCCTGCGGCAAGCGCCAGCTGATCTTCCCCACCCAGGTCGCCTCGGTGACCAACACGGCCGACGGCATCGTCGTCGCGTTCACCTGCTGGTGCGGCGCGGACCAGACCTGGGTCACCGGTAGCCGGGCCACCGGCGCCTCGCGGGTGCTCACCGCGGCCTGACCTCGGCATTTGCCCACTTCGGCGGGGCGAATGACATCGCTGTGATTCGTTGTCTACAGTTGTGGAGACGACGACCTGCGGGAGATGCGCATGGAACCACAGCGGGAGACCGCGATCGGCCACGAGGCCGACGCGAGCCTCAGCGACCGTGACCGCGACATCCTCGAGTTCGAGCGCCAGTGGTGGAAGTACGCCGGCGCCAAGGAGACCGCCGTACGCGAGAAGTTCGATATGAGCTCCACGCGCTACTACCAGGTGCTCAACGCGCTGATCGACCGGCCGGAGGCGCTGGCCGCCGATCCGCTGCTGGTCCGCCGGCTGAGGCGGCTCCGTTCCCAGCGTCAGCGGCAGCGCTCCGCGCGCCGACTCGGCTTCGAGGTCTGACCACGAGATGGCACGCAACGACAGGGGCGCCGTCTTCCCCTCCCCGGTCGTGATGCTGAGCATCATCGCTGTGGTGATGGCCGGCATCGCCTTCGTCGCGACGCGCGGCGAGGAACCCACCGAGCGCAAGGTCACCACGGCGTCGCAGGAGCAGCCGCCCGAGGACGAGCCGACCAAGGCTCCTCCCGCCAAGGAGCCGAAGAAGCCGCAGAAGCCCGCGTTCGAGCGCGGCGAGACCTTCGTCGTGGTGTTCAACAACTCCGGTATCAGCGGCCTGGCCGGACGGGTGGCCGGCGACGCCACCGATGCCGGCTGGAACGTCGTGGGCTCCGACAACTGGTACGGCACGATCCCGGCCAACACGGTCTACTACCCGAGGCCGCTGAAGGCCGCCGCAGAGCAGCTGGCCCTCGACCTCGGCATCGAGCGGACCGCTCCGGCCGTCGACCCGATGCAGCTCGACCGGCTGACGGTCATCCTCACCAGCGAGCTCTAGTACATCCAGTGCGCTGAGTCGCGGGGGCGGCGCTCGTGGTTGGCTGGACGCGTGGAGTTCGTGTCTGCCGAGGGCGAGCAGCGGTACGCCGCGCTGGTCCGTGCCGCTGAGGGCACCGTGATCGGGCTGGACTTCGACGGGACGCTCTCGCCGATCGTCGACGACCCCGCGGCGGCCCGGATCCATCCGGACGCGCGCGACGTGCTCGTCGAGCTGGCGGAGCAGGTGGCCGCGATCGCCGTGATCACCGGCAGGCCGGCGCGCCAGGCCCTCGACCTCGGCGGGCTCGAGGAGGTCGGCAACGCGATCGGCGACGCCGGCAAGGAGCTCTTCCTGTTCGGCCAGTACGGCAACGAGCGCTGGACCTCGACCAACCGCCGGATCGTCGGACCCCGGCCGCCGGCCGGCCTCGCGTCGTTCGAGCGGGAGCTGCCGCGGACGCTGCGCCGCGCGGACGCCGGCGACGCCTACGTGGAGGACAAGGGCCTGGCCGTGGCCGTGCACACCCGGCGGCTGCCCGACCCGGAAGCCGCCTTCGAGCGGCTGCTCCCTGAGATCAAGGAGCTCGCCGGCCGCAACGACCTGGTCGTCGAGCCGGGGCGCAGCGTGATCGAGGTGCGCTCGCCCGGCACCGACAAGGGCATGGTCGTCGAGCGGCTGGCCGAGGAGCTCGAGATCGGCGGCTTCCTGT
>DASTDJ010000317.1:0-11729 GCA_035710425.1 Nocardioides sp. | reverse complement strand
GTCGACGGCACCGACGTGGGCACCGGCCGGATCATCCTGCTGCACGACCCGGCCGGCAACGACGCCTGGGACGGCACCTTCCGGTGCGTGGCCTACTGCCGGGCGGAGGTCGAGCTCGACCTGATCACCCACCCGATGCTGGCCGCCGTCGGCTGGACCTGGCTCACCGAGGCGCTGTCGGCCCACGGAGCGGCCTACGCCGCGCCCTCGGGCACCGTGACCCGGGTGGCCACCGAGAGCTTCGGCGGGATGTCCGACGAGCCGGGCACCGCGCAGATCGAGATCCGCGCCTCGTGGACGCCGGTCCAGGCACGCGACGCCCGGCCGGGCGACCCGCTCGACATCGCCCCGCACGTGGAGGCCTGGGGCGAGCTGCTGTGCACGGCCGCGGGACTCGAGCCGGTCCCCGACGGCGTGGCCGTGATGCCGGGACGCCGCGGCCAGCGGGGCGGCCCCGGTTGATGGCGGTCGAGGACGTCGACCCCGAGCCCGAGTCCGAGCCGGACCCCGCACCCGAGCCCGAGCTGCTCACCCTGGCCGACGGCCTGCCGGACGTGGTCGACACCGACCAGGGCCTCGCCGAGGTGTGCGCGGCGATCAAGGCCGGCACCGGCCCGGTGGCGATCGACGCCGAGCGGGCGTCGGGCTACCGCTACTCCAACCGTGCCTACCTGATCCAGCTGCGCCGTCGGGGCAGCGGCACCGCGCTCATCGACCCGATCGCCTTCGACTCCCTCGAGCCCCTGCAGGAGGTGCTCGCCGACACCGAGTGGATCCTGCACGCCGCCACCCAGGACCTGCCGTGCCTCGCCGATGTCGGCCTGCGGCCCTCGACGCTCTTCGACACCGAGCTGGCCGGGCGGCTGCTCGGCTACCCCCGCGTCGGTCTGGCGACGCTGGTGGAGACGCTGCTCGGCTACGGCATGAAGAAGGAGCACTCCGCCGTCGACTGGTCGACCCGTCCGCTGCCGGAGCCGTGGCTGGAGTACGCCGCCCTCGACGTCGAGGTGCTGGTCGAGCTGCGCGAGGTGCTGGCCCGCGAGCTGGTCGAGTCCGGCAAGGACGAGTGGGCGCGGCAGGAGTTCGACCACCTCCGCGGCTTCGAGGTACCCGAGCGGGTCGATGCCTGGCGGCGTACGTCGGGGCTGCACAAGGTGCGCGGGCGCCGGGCCCTGGGCGTCGTACGCTCCCTCTGGGAGACCCGCGACGAGATCGCCCGCCAGCGCGACGTCACGCCCGGCCGGATCGTGCCGGACGCAGCCCTCGTCGTGGCGGCCACCGCGCTGCCCGCCGACAAGGAGGAGCTGCTCGCGACCAAGGGATTCCACGGACGCGGCGCCGAGCGCTACGCGAAGCGGTGGATCGCGGCGATCCGCGCCGCCCAGGAGCTGCCCGAGAGCGCTCTCCCCACCCGCACCCAGCGCGGTGACGGCCCACCGGTGCCGCGCGCGTGGGCCGAGCGCGACGCCGTGGCCGCCCGCCGCCTGCAGCTGGCCCGCGAGGGGATGGCCGCACTCGCCGAGGAGCACCACCTCCCGGTGGAGAACCTGCTCACGCCCGACAGCCTGCGCCGGGTGCTGTGGACACCGCCCTCGAGCCGTGATCCGGGCGAGCTGCTGGAGGCCGTGGTCGACCAGCTGAGCGGGTTCGGTGCCCGCGGCTGGCAGATCGCCCTGGTCGCACCGCTGATCGTGCGGGCGATCCTGGACGCGGACAGCTACTCGGAGGGTGACTCGGAGCCCGAGGGCGACTCGGAGTCCGGCGTCTCCGGCTCGTAGTCGGGATCGAGCAGCGCGCGCGAGTCCTCGTCGATCTGCGTCGTGAGCGCGTCGAGGTCGAGCACCGGCGCGCGGAACATCTGCCGCACGCTGCCCTCGACCGCGCGCTCCAGCGCCGGGAAGTCGTCGATCAGCGGCTGCAGGACCATGTCGCTCACGCTGGCGTTGAACACCCCTGCGTGGGCGGGCAGCTGGTCGGGCTGCAGGAAGGCGTCGGACGTCGCGACGTCGAGGTTGGACGGCGCCAGGTAGCCCGCCTCGGCCACCCGTCCGAGCGCCTCCTCACCGATCGCGTAGACCATGAAGTCGGCGGCCTGGGAGAGGTACGGCGAGTCCGAGGAGATGCACAGCCCGGTGAAGTCGCCGACCGTCGCCGCGTTGTCGAGCGCCGGCATCGGCATCACGTCGAAGTCGAGGTTGGGCACCGCGCGCAGCTCGGGGGTGAGCTCGCGGAAGCCTGGAAGCATGCCGAGCTTGCCGCGCTTGAACCACTCGAGGGCGGAGCGCTGGGCCAGCTGCCGGTCGCTCAGGGTGACCTGCGGGTCGCGGAGCAGCTCGAGCGACTCGGTGAGCGCCTCGCGGGTGTCGTCCTCGGAGAAGGCCAGGCTGGTCGGCTCGTTGTCGTCGTTGTAGACCTCTCCACCGCCGGCGTAGATGAAGGGCGACAGCCCGCTCAGCGACTGCGAGACATAGAGCCCCTTGGTGTGCTGGCGCGGCCGGCTCGCGAACTCGGCCGCGGCGCGGAACTGCTCGAAGGTCCAGCCGTCGTGCTCTTCCTGCTCCTCAGGCACGGGCAGCTCGCGCGCCCGCATCCGGTCGAAGTCGATGAGCCGGGTGTTGTAGTAGATGACCATCGGCGAGACGCCGTAGGGCATGCACTGCAGGTCGTCGTCGCCGGAGAACGCCTCGATGGAGTCGCGGTAGTAGCCGTCGCCGTAGTCGACCCCGCGCTCGTCGAGCAGCTCGAGCAACGGCGTGTTGAGCTCCGACTCGCGGATGTCGGCCAGCTGGCTGCGGGTGATCAGGAACAGGTCGGGAACCGGCTCGCCCTTGTCGATCTCGGCCATCATCGCGGCCGCGTCGGGCCACGACTGGATCTCCACGTCGGTGGCCTCGGTGCCGGCGTTGTAGTCGTCGACCATCGCCTGGTAGGCCCGCACCTCCTCGGGAGGTCCCCAGATGCCGAACGTGAGGGTGGTGTCCTGGGACGTGGGTCCGCCGGGTCGGCCGCCGGGCCGCTTGGGCGGCTCGTCGTCGCACCCGGTCAGCGCGAGGGTCACCGCGAAGCAGAGCGCGAGCATGCCGACGAGAGCAGGCGAGCGTAAGGCTCGTCGTACGGCCGGCATGCGCATCCCATCGTCTCGTGAACCGCAGACTTTACCGGGCGGTAGGGCGCGGCCCTACCGAGATTCGGGGGTGGGCTAGGTGGGTTAGGTCACGGTGTGGAAGCGCCGGGCCTCGGCCAGTACGGCGTCGAACGTCGCGCGGTCCAGCGCCGCGCCCTCGCGCCGGATCGCCGCCCCCGCCAGCACCAGCAGCCGGTCCAGGCGGACCTCGCTCGGTCGGCCCTCGCGGTCCCAGCCGCCGGTGCCGACGTCCATCCAGTGCCGCCCGTAGCGCGCCTCGTCCTCGGCGTCGCGGTCGTGGTCCTTGCTGGTCAGCATCAGCCCCAGCCACTGCTCCCCGCTGCGGCCGATCAGCAGCACCGGCCGATCCTTGCCCTGGGCCGGGTCGTCCTCGTAAGGCACCCAGCCCCACACCACCTCGCCCGGGTCGGGCTCGCCGTCGATGTCTGGCGCGTACTCGGTCACGGAGGCAACCTAGCGCGGGCGTGCACCCGCCAGGGTCGGCGCGGGCGTGGGAGTGGGCGTGGCACGGCTGGGCCGCACGAACGCGAACACCGCGATCACCGCGGCCAGGCCGAAGCCCGTAGCCACCAGGAAGGTCAGGTCCAGGGCGTCGGCGTACGTCTCGCGCTCGCTCTTGCCGACGGAGTCCCCCAGCCCACTGCGGAAGACCGCACCGAGCACCGCAATGCCGAGCGCGAAGCCGAGCTGTCGGAAGGTGTTGACCGCTCCGGCCGCCATGCCCGCCCGCGGCCCGGGCACCGCCGCCATCGCGGCGGCGGACAGAGGCCCGAGAACCAGCCCCGCGCCCACACCGACGAGGAACAGCCCGGGCACCGCGACGGTCCAGTCGGACCCGGCGCCGATCGCGGTCTCGGTGAACGCGCCGGCCGCGATGATCAGCATCCCGGTCCCGATCAGGGCGCGCGGGGAGGCGTCGTGCAGCGTCCGGCCCACCGCGATGGAGACGACGAACGTCGTCACGCTGGCCGGCAGCCACACCAGCCCGGCCTCGATCGGGCTCAGGCCGAGCACCGACTGCAGCCAGAGCGTCTGGTAGGCCAGGAACGCCCAGGCGGCCGCGGGCAGCATCGCCGCCGTGAACAGCACGGCCGCGAACGAGCCGCTGCGCAGCAGCGAGAGGTCCAGCATCGCGTCGGGTCGCGCTCGCTCGACGGCGACGAAACCGACCAGCGCAACGACGGCCACCACCAACAGCGCGACGGTGAGGCTCGAGCCCCAGGAGTCCCGGATCAGCGCGAATACGAGGGCGCCCGCGGCGACGGTGAAGCTCACCATCCCGGGCAGGTCGATCCGGCGCGGGCGAGGGTCGCGGGACTCGCTCACCACCGCCAGGGTGAGCGCGACGGCGACCACGCACACCGGCAGGTTCACCAGGAAGATCCACCGCCAGCCGAGGCTGTCGGTGAGGAGTCCGCCGAGCAGCGGCCCGGCCGCGGCGGCCGCGCCGTTGACGGCGGCCCAGACCCCGAAGGCGAACCCCCGGTCCCGGCCGTCGTACGACGTGCTGATCAGCGCCAGCGTGGTCGCGAACATCGCCGCCGCGGCCAGCCCCTGGACGCCGCGGGCCGCGATCAGCATGCCCACGTTGGCGGACACGCCACAGGCCAGCGAGGCCGCGCCGAAGCCCACGAGGCCGCCCAGGTAGACGGCCCGCCGCCCGACCCGGTCGGCGATCGAGCCCGAGGTCAGCACCAGCGCGGCGAGCACCAGTGCATAGGCGCTGAGCACCCACTGCAGGTCCGAGAGCGAGGCGTCCAGCCCGCCGGCCATCTCGGGCAGCGCCACGGTCACGATCGTCACGTCGACCAGCAGCATGAATGTTCCGGCACAGACCGCCACGAGGGGCAACCACTTGCGCATGTCCTTGATCCCTTCCCAGATTTTCGCCGTCACAGGGAAGACACCGTCGGTCCGGTCGACGTGACCGGGTTGCGAGAAGAGGTCAGCCGAGGACCGTCAGGTCCAGCCGGACGAGGCGCTCGGGGTCGGCCATCACGTCGATCCGCACGATCCGGCCACCCGAGACGGTGAACCCCATCACCGACACCGGCCGGCCGTCGACCATGATGACCACGCCGGCAGCGCCGTTGACCAGGGCCGGCCGCACCAGTGCCGTCGGCCGGTCGAACAGGACCGCCCGGCCGGCGACGGCTGCCGCGCCCTTGACCACCGCGGACGCATGCCGACGCTCCGCGCCCTCATCGGCTCGGAGCACGACGTCGGGGTCCAGGACCGCGACCAGCGCGTCGAGCTCGCCTCGCTTCGCCGCCGCGAAGAAGGCATGGACCACCTCGCGCTGGCGTGCGACGTCGGGGTCGGGTGCCGGGACCTCCATGTCCCGCACGCGGCGCCGGGCCCGGCTGGCGAGCTGTCTCGTGGTCGCGGGAGTCCGCCCCACCATGGGCGCGATCTCGTCGAAGGGCAGGTCGAACATGTCGTGCAGCACGAACGCCAGGCGCTCGGCGGGAGCCAGGGTGTCGAGCACCACCTGGAGCGCGAGCCCGACCGAGTCGGCCAGCAGCGCCGCCTCCTCGGGATCCACCCCGTCCGGAGAGCTGATCACCGGGTCGGGCACGTGCACCTCCAGAGGGTCCTCGCGGCGCCGCTTGCGTGAGCGCAGCATGTTCAGGCAGATCCGGACGACGATGGTGGTCAGCCAGGCCTCGAGGCTCTCGACGCCCTCGGCCTTCGCCTTCGAGAACCGCAGCCAAGTCTCCTGAACGGCGTCGTCGGCCTCGGCGAGCGAACCGAGCATCCGATAGGCCACCGCCCGCAGGCGCGGGCGATTCTCCTCGAACTCCGCCGCCAGACCGTCGTACTCACTCATGGGCCACATTCCTCCGCCGACACTGTCACTGACGTGACACCGCCCGGCGGTCCGGTGTGACCAGCTCGTCCGTCGTAGGGCTCCTGCTCCTTGTGAGTGCGCCGGACCGGGAGCGCCTCTCGGCGCGTGGCCGCTCGTAGCGGCAATTTGTGGAGCCCGGGGCTGCCGCGGCCCGGCGCACTCGACGGGCAACGATACGTGACCGGCCCCTATTCCGCAGGAAGCCAGTCCCGGCCGCTGCGACGGCGACCCAGGCGGGCGACCAGTGTTCGACGGTCGGCGAAGCGCATCCTTCGAGCACCTTCGAAGGGTGGGTGCATGGCTGCGGTCGTGCGCAGAATGAGCCGGTGATCGAGATCCGGGTCGGCACCGATGACCTGGCGCGCGTGCGCTTCGCGGCCGACCCGGCGTGGGAGACCGCGGCAAGCCTCAACGTCCTGGCCTTCCCGCGCGCCCACGTCCTGCACGAGCGGCTCCGCCGGCTGGTGCCGCGGCACCCGGGCTTCGACATCGACCACTTGTTCGCACTCGCGGGCCACCGGAGGTGGATCCCCGACGTGCTGGGTCCGACTCCGACCAGCGAGGCGGCCGACCCGGAGAGCCGGCTGGCCGCCCTCGCCGACACGGAGGTGTCGGTCGCCGAGAGCGACCTGCGCATGATCCGCCGGCTCCGCCCCGAGACCCGGGCCGCGGGGATGAGCCCGGACGAGTACCTCGCCACGACCGCCGAGGCGATGGTGGGTTACTGGCGAGAGGTCCTCGCACCGCTGTGGGACCGGATCGACGCCATCGTCACCGCGGACATCGCGCACCACCGGGCAGCGCTGGCCTCCCAGGGGCTCGGGGCGGCGCTGCCCGGCATGCACGAGGAGCTCTCGTTCGCGGGCGAGACGGTGCGCGTGGCGTTGCGCACCGACGCGATCGTTCAGGCCTCCGGCCGCGGCGTGTGGTTCGTGCCGTCGGTCTTCCGCTGGCCGTGGATCTCGGTCGACATCCGAGAGCACGAGCCCGTCGTCTCGTACGCCGCCCGGGGAGCCGGCCGGGTCTGGGAGGACGACGACAACCAGTCCGACCTCGGGCTGGTGGAGCTTCTCGGCCGGTCCCGGGCGGAGATCCTGCGCCGCCTCGACGTGCCGCGGAGCACGACCGGACTCGCCCGGGACCTGGACCTCTCGCCGAGCACGGTGAGCTGGCATCTCTCGGTGATGTCCACGTCGGGGCTGCTGGCCTCGCGCCGGGAGGGCCGCCGGGTCCTCTACTCACGCACGCTGGTCGGCGACCTGCTGGTCCGCGGCGGATCTGCGCTGGAGCAGATCGGTTGATCCCCGAACGGGCGTCGCGGCGTACGCCGTGGCGCGTAGGCGCAGTGTCGTCGCTCGCCGTACGCGGCGGGGCGGCGGAGGCGGCAGCGTGAGGAGCGCCATCCACCCCTCCACGAAGGACACACCCATGCCTGTCTACGACTCTTACGTGGCCGAGGTCCAGCTGCCCACCTCGGTGCCCAGCGGCCGGCTTCTCCTCCTGTCCGCATTCGGGTTCCTGGTCTTCTACCTCGCCACCGGCTTCGTCACCCCCGCACTCGCCTCGTCCGACCTCCCGCTGCCCGACGACCCCGCCTCGGAGGCCCGTGCGTGGTTCGCCGAGAACTCGCTCGCGACGGCGATGATCGGGGTCTGCCAGCTGGCCTCGGTGGCCTGTCTCGCCGGCTTCGTGACCGTCCTCGGCCGGGCCCGGCGATGGGGCATGGCGGCGGTCGGGCTGATGGCGCTCTCCAGCGCCACGTCGTGGGTGCTGGCCGCGATCGCGGCGGACGCCTCGCTCGACACCGTCGCGGCCCTGCGCACGTTCAACTTCATCACCGGCGGCACCGCGCACGTCGTGGCGCTCGGGATCTTCGTGTGGCTCGCCTCGCGCGGTGGCGGGTTCGGCCGCGGCGTACGTGGCCTGGCCTGGGTCGCCGTGGTGCCCAGCGTGGCCTCGCTGATCTCGCTCGTGGTCTTCGAGGGAGCGGCGTTGATCCTGCTGGGCCGTCTGCTCTGCATGATCTGGACGGTGAGCGCAGCGGTCAGCGCGAGCCGCTCGATCGCCCGAGGGACGTGGTCGGCGTGATCCGGCACCGCATCCCGGGTGTCGCGCGCGGCCTGCCGTGTGCCCCCGTCCGACGTGTGACTCCGCAGCGGCAGGTTTGCGCCTCCCCACTTCCGCCCAGGCTGGCGAAGAGACCAAGGAGCAGTGCATGAGCCAGTACCCCAACCAACCCCAACCGCAGCCCCAGTGGCAGGGACTGTGGCAACAGCCGCCGCCTCCTCCGCCGGGTCCGCCGCCCGGGCCGCGGCCCGGGGTGTGGATCGCGGTCGCCGGCGGGGTGCTGGTGTTGCTGCTGGGGGTCTTCGGGGTCACCGCGTTCGCCGCGCCCGGGTTCCTCGTCGACGACGACTCCGACGACTCCGCCAGCGAGAGCGAGCCCCGGAACCGCGAGGAGGACGAGGGCGGCGAAGGCGGCCAACCCGAGGTGCCGATCCCGCCGCCGAACGCCAGCGCCCCGGAGCTCCCACCGCCGAGCGTGCCCGACGCGCCCGACGTCCCGGAGGCGCCCGAGGCCCAGGGCGACCCGGCCGGGTTCGCGGAGGAGTACCTGGCGCGGGTCGCCGCCGGTGACTCCGCCGGCGTCGACGAGGCGATGTGCGCGGCCGACCAGGAGTGGCAGTACGAGGAGGCGGTCTCGGCGGGCACCGCGCTGGGGATCTCGGGCCCCCGCGCGGATGCCAGCGCCCCCGGCGGGATCGTGGCCGACCTCACCAGCCCCGAGGGCGCCGTCGCGGGCCGGATCTCCGTGGTCCCCGACGACGCCGGCGGCTGGTGCGTCGAGACGTTCTACGTGTTCTGAGCCCGGTCGCCCGCGCCGAGGCTCAGGCGAGGCCGCGGTCGAGCTCGGTGTGGGCCGCGGCCTCGAGCTGCTCGGCGAGCTGGAGCATCCGGCGTACCTCCTGGTCGGAGGGGTCCGGCAGCCCGGCGCGGCCGGTGGCCACGACACGGGCGAACGACGCGGCCCGGAACAGGACGTCGGCGAAGTCGCTGCCGGCGATCCCGCGGAGCACCTGGTCGACCATGGCCTTGAGCTCCTCGGGCCCGGGCGGCTCGGCCACCCCGGCGACCACCTGCGCCACCTGCGCCCGCGTCCGGCCGGCGTCGAACTCCCGCGCCACGCCAACCGGGTCGGCGTAGACCCACGAGCGGAGCAGGTAGAGCCGCCACAGGCAGCCCGCCAGCGAGTCGGCGGGCGACCCGGACCAGACCTCGGCGATCGCCTCGATGCCCTCGGTGTCGGCCAGGTGGAGCAGCCGGTCGGCCACCGCGTCGTCGTCGCTCTCGCGCGCACCCCGAACCAGCAGGGCCGCTGCGCGGTCGGCCGCCTCGCTGACCGCAGCCGGGTCGGTGCCACCGACGTAGTCGTCGAAGAAGTCCGCGCCCCGCTGGGCAGGGCGGTGGTGCGGTCGGCTGGTCACCCCGTCAGGTTACGTCGCGTCCAACGCCTTGCGGATGCGTTGGTCGCTGACGGGGTACGGCGTGCCGAGCTCCTGGGCCCACAGCGAGACGCGGTACTCCTCGAGCATCCACCGCACCCGGCGAAGCCGCTCGCCGGCGGGGCGGCCGGCCGGCAGCGCGTCGACCTGGTGGAGGTAACCCTCCTGCAGGTCGGCGATCCGGTCCATCTGCTGCCGGTCGCGGACGACCGCGGCCCCGCCCTCGTCGAGCCGGTTGCGCCGGTCGCTCAGGGCGCGCAGGTAGACGGGGTAGCGGGCCAGCTGGTTCGGTCCGGCCTCGGCGATGAACCCGTCGGGCACGAGCCGGCCGAGCTGGGCCTTCATGTCGGTCAGCGCGGGCAGCATCGTCATGTCCGCGCGGCCGCCGAGCAGGCGGTCGGCCGCGCGCCACGCGTCGAGCACCCGGATCACCAGCGCGACCAGCTCGGGCAGCGCGTCGTGGAGGCGGATGCTGCCGGCCAGGGCGTCGTACGCCGCCTGGTCCCGCACCGGCTCGGCCGCGTCGACGGCGTCGCGCACCACGGCGGCCCGGCAGTCCTCGACCAACGCCGCGACCGAGGGGTACGGCGAGCCGGCGAGACCGAGCTTCGCCGCGTTGTCGAGCGACCCGAGCACGTCGGGCCGGGGCAGGGCGAGCAGCAGCAGCCGCGCCACCCCGAGCCGGTGGTGGGCGTCGCGCTCGTCCTCGGACCCGAAGACCTGCAGGCCCACGGTGGGGCCCTCGTCGACCAGGCCGGGGAAGCCGCGCACCTCGTGGCCGGCGCGGGTGCGGGTGAACGACTCCTCGATGGTGCCGAACACCCAGGAGGTCTCGCCGGTGCGAGCCAGACCGCTGTCGTCGGCGACCTCCGCCATCGCCTCGGCGAACTGCGGGCGCAGCGGCTCCTTCAGCGCCTCGAGGTCCTTGCCACGGGCCTGCTCGGCACCGGTGTCGTCGACGACGCGGTAGGTCGGCCGCAGGTGCTCTGGCACCTTCGTCCAGTCCCAGGCGTCACGGGGTACGACGACGCCGGTCGTGGAGCGCAGCCAGCGCTCCAGGGCGTCGAGCAGCGGCTCCTCGCCGGGCGGCACCGCGGCGAGGAACTCGCGGGCCTTGTTGGGAGCCGGCACGAAGTTGACCCGCAGGTTCTTGGGCAGGCTGCGGATCAGCCCGGTGACCAGCTCCTCACGAAGGCCCGGCACGTTCCAGGAGAAGTCGTCGGCGGCGACCCGGTTGAGAGTCGCGACCGGCACGTCGATGGTCAGCCCGTCGTCGGCGGCGCCGGGCTCGAAGTGATAGCTGATCGGGAACGTCAGCCCGTCCTCGGCCGCCCGCCACTCCTCGGGGTAGTCGCTCTCGCGCACCGCCTCGGCGGTGTCGTGCGTGAGCATCTCCGGGTCGAAGGTGAGCAGCTCCGGCCGGCGCTGCCGCTCCTGCTTCCACCACTGGTCGAAGTGCGCACCGCCGACCACCTCGGCGCCGACCCGGGCGTCGTAGAAGTCGAAGAGGGTGTGCTCGTCGACCACGATGCCGCGCCGGCGGGCGCGGTGCTCGAGCTCCTCGGCCTGCTGGAGCAGCTCGCGGTTCTTGGCGAAGAACCTGTGACGGGTGTGCCACTCGCCGTAGACGAGCGCGTGCCGGATGAACAGCTCGCGGCTGAGCTCGGGGTCGACCTTGCCGTAGTTGACGAGCCGGTCGGCGACCAGCGGCACGCCGTACAGAGTGACCCGCTCGTGCGCCATCACGGCGGCGCGCTTCTTGGACCAGTGCGGCTCTGAGTGGGTACGGCGCACCAGGTGGGCGCCGAGCCGCTCGGCCCACTCGGGCTTCACCGCGGCGTTCTGCCGGGCCCAGAGCCGTGAGGTCTCGACCAGCTCGCCGGCCATCAGGAACTGCGGGTTCTTCCGGTGCAGACCGCTCCCGGGGAAGATCGCGAACCGCGCTCCGCGGGCGCCGAGGTACTCGCGCGGTCCGCGCCGGTCGCGGTCTCGCTCCTCCAGGAGGCCGATGTGGCTGAGCAGGCCCGACAGCAGCGCCTGGTGGATGCCGTCGGCGTCGGGCAGGTCGGAGGGATGGCCGACCTGGATCCGCATCTCCCGACAGACCTGCCGGAGCTGGGACTCGAAGCTCTGCCACTCCCGCACCCGCAGGTAGTTGAGGAACTCCCGCTTGCACATCCGCCGGAACGCACTGCTGGACAGCTCCCGCTGCTGCTCGCGCAGGTAGCGC
>DASTDJ010000316.1:0-19460 GCA_035710425.1 Nocardioides sp. | reverse complement strand
CCCGACCGGGTCGATCTCCCTCGACGTGGCGCTGGGCCTCGGCGGCCTGCCCCGCGGCCGGGTGGTGGAGATCTACGGTCCCGAGTCCTCGGGCAAGACGACGGTCGCCCTGCACGCGGTGGCCAACGCCCAGGCCGCCGGGGGCATCGTGGCCTTCATCGACGCCGAGCACGCGCTCGACCCCGACTACGCCAAGGCGCTCGGTGTCGACACCGACGCGCTGCTGGTCTCCCAGCCCGACTCCGGTGAGCAGGCGCTCGAGATCGCCGACATGCTGATCCGCTCCGGTGCGCTCGACCTGATCGTGGTCGACTCCGTGGCCGCGCTGGTGCCGCGCGCCGAGATCGAGGGCGAGATGGGCGACAGCCACGTCGGCCTCCAGGCGCGGCTGATGAGCCAGGCGCTGCGGAAGATGACCGGTGCCCTCAACAACTCCAAGACGACGATGATCTTCATCAACCAGCTGCGCGAGAAGATCGGCGTGATGTTCGGCTCGCCCGAGACCACCACGGGCGGCAAGGCCCTGAAGTTCTACTCCTCGGTGCGGCTCGACGTCCGCCGGATCGAGACCCTCAAGGACGGCACCGACATGGTCGGCAACCGCACCCGGGTCAAGGTCGTGAAGAACAAGGTGGCGCCGCCGTTCAAGCAGGCGGAGTTCGACATCATGTACGGCAAGGGCATCAGCCGCGAGGGCGGCCTGATCGACGTCGGCGTCGAGGCCGGCCTGGTCCGCAAGGCCGGCGCTTGGTACACCTACGAGGGCGACCAGCTCGGCCAGGGCAAGGAGAACGCCCGGTCCTTCCTCAAGGACAACCCCGACCTCGCCAACGAGCTGGAGAAGAAGATCCTCGAGAAGCTCGGGGTCGGTCCGCAGGTCGACGCTCCCGAGGGCGCGTCCGACGAGCTGTCCGATGAGCCGATCGGTGTCGACTCCTTCTGACCCGGTGACCTACGGGCTGATCGGGCACATCCGGGTCCAGCCGGGCCGACGGGCAGAGCTCGCCGCGATCCTCAGTGAGGGGAGCGGCGAGATGCCTGGCTGCCTGTCCTACGTCGTGGCGGAGGACCTCACCGATCCCGACGCCCTGTGGGTCACCGAGGTGTGGCGGGACCGGGCGGCTCACCGGGCCTCCCTCGAGCTACCGGCGGTGCAGGAGGCGATCGGACGCGGTCGCCCCCTGATCGTCGAGTTCGACGCGTTCCACGAGACCCGCCCACTCGGGGTGTCCTCGTGACCTGGCAGGGCGACGTCCGACTCGGTGTCGAGGCCTGGGGTGCCGGCGAGCCGCCGCCCGAGGACAGCGAGGCGGTCGGACCCGATGCCGATGCGGAGGCGGTGGCTCGCAAGATCCTGCTCGACCAGCTGACCGGTCGCGCCCGGAGCCGCAAGGAGCTCGCCGACCGGCTGGCCGCCAAGCGCGTGCCCGCCGACATCGCGAAGGCGCTGCTCGACCGGTTCGAGGAGGTCGGGCTGATCGACGACGAGGCGTTCGCGCGTCTCTGGATCACCGATCGACAACGCAGCAAGGGGCTGGCGTCCCGGGCCCTGTCCCAGGAGCTTCGCCGCAAGGGCGTGGCCGACGAGGTGGTCCAGGAGGCGCTCGACGAGGTGGATCCGGAGGCCGAGGAAGCGGCGGCCCGGGCGCTGGTGCGCAAGAAGCTGCGCACCCTGACCCGGGTCGACGACACCACCGCCACCCGGCGACTGGTCGGCATGCTGGCCCGCAAGGGCTACCCCTCGGGCATGGCGTTCTCGGTCGTCCGCGACGAGGTCCGCGCCGCTGGGCGAGAATGCGAGGATGACGGCTGACGCACCGGTGCACGTGGTCGTGCACGACGGCGTTCGCCAGCACAGCGGGGTGGCGCACGACGGGGAGTCCTGGGCGGTCGCCGCCCGCCGGACCGTGGCGAGCATGCACGTCGACCCGTTCCCGCTGGACCTGTCCGGCGAGGTCAAGCACTTCGCGATCGATCGCGACACCAAGGTCGTGCTCCGCGCCATGGGCCGCGGCGACCTGCCCGACATGCTGCGCTGGCGGTCGGCGGAGCACGTCCGCAAGTGGTGGGTGCGCGACGGGCCGCCGACCGCGGAGGAGATCGAGGAACGCTACGGGCCTCGGATCGACGGCATGGCGCCGACCCGGATGTGGGTCACCGAGGTCAACGGGCGGTCGGTCGGATTCGTGCAGGACTACGTCATCGGCGACTACCCCGACTACGCCGTGCTCTGCCCGGATCCCCAGGCGATCGGCGTCGACTACGCGATCGGCGACGAGGAGTGGACCGGCCGGGGCCTGGGTGCCCGGGCGCTCTGGGCGTGGATGCTGCGGGCCCGCCGACGGTTCCCCGACGCGACGTCGTACTTCGCCGCGCCCGACCACCGCAACCGCGGTTCGCTGCGCGTGCTGGCCAAGGTCGGCTTCATCGAGGGGGTGTGGTTCGACGAGACCAACGGCGACCACACCGACACCCACGTGGGGTGCACCCTCGACGTGCCGACCGTGCTCGGCTGACGCGCGGCACTAAGGTCGGCTCCGTGAGCATCCTGCGCCTGCCTCCCGGTCCGGTCGACCTCGCCGCGATCGAGACCGACGCCGCCCCCGGCTTCCAGGGCAACAAGACCGCCGGCAGGGAGGCGCTCGCGGCCATGGGGACCGAGCTGGCCGACCTGCAGGAGCGTCTGTTCGCCGAGGGGAGGTCGGGCGGCCGCCGCCGGATCCTGCTGGTGCTGCAGGGCATGGACACGTCCGGCAAGGGCGGCACGCTGCGGCACACGGTCGGGCTCTTCGACCCCCAGGGCGTACGGATCACCTCCTTCAAGGCACCGACCGAGGAGGAGCTCGCCCACGACTTCCTGTGGCGGATCCGCAAGGCCCTTCCCGAGCCGGGGTACGTCGGGGTCCTGGACCGGTCCCACTACGAGGACGTGCTCATCGCGCGGGTCCGCGAGCTGGTCCCCGCCGAGGAGATCGAGAGGCGCTACGGCGCGATCAACGAGTTCGAGCAGGAGCTCGTCGCCGACGGCGCGACGATCATCAAGTGCATGCTGCACATCTCGGCCGACGAGCAGAAGGCACGCCTGCTGGCCCGGCTCGACGACCCCGGCAAGCACTGGAAGTTCAACCCGGGTGACATCGACGGGCGGGAGCGGTGGCCGGCGTACCGGACGGCGTACGAGCTCGCCCTCGAGCGCACCAACACCGAGCAGGCGCCGTGGCACGTGATCCCGGCGGACAAGAAGTGGTTCCGCGACCTCGCGATCGGCGGCCTGCTGCTCGATGTGCTGCGAGGGATGGAGCTGTCCTGGCCGAAGGCCGACTTCGACGTCGCCGAGCAGCGCCGGCGCCTGGAGCAGGAAGACCCGATCAGATGACCACCCCACGGTGATCCCCACGGTCGCGGTCACCCGCTACGTCACACCGCTGCGCGAGGGCGGCAGCCTGCCCGGCATCGTCGAGGGCGACGACCTGGGCACCTACGTCTGCAAGTTCCACGGCGCCGGCCAGGGCGCACGCGTGCTGGTTGCCGAGATCATCGTCGGAGAGCTGGCCCGGAAGGTCGGGCTCAACACCCCGCGCCTGGTCGCCCTCGACCTCGATCCCGAGATCGCGCGCTACGAGGCCGATGAGGAGGTCCAGGACCTCCTCAACGCCAGCGCGGGCCTCAACCTCGGCGTCGACTTCCTCCCCGGCGCGTTCGGGTACGACGAGGAGCTGCCCGGCGACGGCACCGAGGCGGCGAGAGTCGTCTGGCTCGACGCGCTGTGTGCGAACGTCGATCGGTCCTGGCGCAACCCCAACCTGCTGGTCTGGCACGGCGACCTCTGGGTCA
This sequence comes from Nocardioides sp., assembly GCA_035710425.1. Classification (GTDB taxonomy): domain Bacteria; phylum Actinomycetota; class Actinomycetes; order Propionibacteriales; family Nocardioidaceae; genus Nocardioides. The sequence goes on along the minus strand of DASTDJ010000316.1, from coordinate 15,626 downwards.
TCGACCACGGCGCCAGCCTCTACTTCCACCACGCGTGGGCCGGCGGCATCGGCGACCCCGAACGGTTCGCCGCCCAGCCCTGGGACCCGACCGACCACGTGCTGCTGGGTCGGGCGCAGCGGCTCGGCGAGATCGACCAGGAGCTGACCGCTCGGATCGACGAGGCCGCGCTCACCGAGGTGGTCGCCCAGGTGCCCGACGTCTGGCTGGAGCCGGTCCCCGGTGCGGAGTCTCCGGACGCCCAGCGCGCGGCGTACGTCCGGTTCCTGACCGCGCGGCTGCGCAGCCGCGCGTGGTTGCCCGAGGTGGCCGCCCGATGAAGCAGCCCTACCAGTACGTCGTCCTGCGCTGTGTCCCACGTGTCGACCGCGAGGAGTTCCTCAACGTCGGCGTGGTGCTCTACTGCGAGGCGGCCGGCTACCTCGACGCGCGCTGGCACGTCGACGCCGACCGGCTGCGCGCCCTGGACCCCCAGGTCGACGTCGACCAGGTCTGCGAGTCCCTTACCTTCGTCGACGGGGTGTGCGCCGGCGACGAGCGCGGGGGAGCAGCCGCTCGCGCTCCGATGGGCCAGCGCTTCGGGTTCCTCAAGGCACCGCGCAGCACCATGCTCCAGCCCGGCCCCGTGCACGGCGGCGTCACGACCGACCCCGCGCGCCAGCTCGAGCACCTCCTCGAGCGCTTCGTCGGCTGAAAAGCACGCTGACCCGTCACCAACTCGGTGACGGGCCAGCGGGCGGACGACGGATCACACAGGGACGAGCTCCACGGCGCCGACGGCGTAGCGGGCCAGCACCGTGCGGGCGACCTCGGGGTGCGCGCCCATCGGCTCGGAGACCGCGATCGCCCCGGCCTCGAGCGCGAGCTCGGTGGCGCGGTCGACGAGCGGCCCGGGGGTCAGGAAGAGGGAGGCGACGGCGATGTGCCGGCGGCCTTCACCACGGAACGCGCGGACCGCCTCGCCGGTGGCCGGTGGCGCGCTGGCGGCGTACGCCGCGGTGACCGGCAGCTTGTGGTGGGTGCCCCACAGGCGGGCCAGCCGGGCGACGGCCTGGTTGGCGAGCGGGTCGGTCGACCCGGCGGCGGCGAGCACCAGTGCGTCGAGCTCGCGGATCCGGGAGGCGGCGAGCGCCTCGCGCATCCGCACGTCGAGGACCTCGAGGAAGCAGGCCTCGAGGCCGAGCGTGGCGGTCACCCGGATGCGCAGCTCGGGGTAGCGCGCCGTCGCCTCGGCGACCGCCTCGGTCACCTCGGTCGGTGCCGGGTCGCTGAGCAGCAGCGGTACGACGACGATCTCCTCGAAGCCGGCGCGGACCAGCCTGTCGACGACCTTCTGGAACTCGGGCCTGGACTTCTCCAGGTATGCCCTCTCCACGCGCAGGTCGGGGCGCTGCGACTTGACCTCGTCGACCAGCGCGGTGACGGTCCTTGCGGTCCGCGGGTCACGGCTTCCGTGAGCCAGGGCAACCAATGCAGGGGCGGCCATCAGAGCGGCCTCCTCTCGTGCTTTCTCCGGGTAATCGGATCCGACCACGTTGTCGGCTGGGATCGGTGGGTCATGAGTGGATCCCGCACTCGGTCTTGTTGGTGCCGGCCCAGCGCCCGCTGCGCGGGTCCTCGCCGGGAGCGACGCGTCGGGTGCACGGCCAGCAGCCGATGGAGGGGTAGCCGTCGTAGACCAGCGGGTTGACGAGGACACCGTTCTCGGCGATGTACCGCTCCACCTGCTCGTCGGTCCACCGCGCGAGCGGAGAGACCTTGACCTTGCCCTTCTTGGCATCCCATCCAACGACCGGGGCGATCACTCGGTTATGGGTCTCGGCCCGGCGCAGCCCGGTGGCCCAGGCGTCGTACTCCGCCAGCGCGTCGGTCAGGGGCTGCACCTTGCGCAGCGCGCAGCACAGGTCGGGGTCGGTCTTGTAGAGGTCCTTGCCGTACGTCGCGTCCTGCTCGGCCACGGTCTGCTTCGGCGTGATCGTCAGCAGGTTGACGTCGACCGTCGCCTCCACGGCGTCACGGGTGCCCACCGTCTCGGCGAAGTGGTAGCCGGTGTCCAGGAACACCACGTCGACGCCGGGCACCACCTTCGCCGCCAGGTCGGCCAGCACGGCGTCGCCCATCGACGAGGTGATGCAGAAGCGGTCGCCGAACGTCGCGGCCGCCCACTCGATGATGTGCTCCGCCGGGGCGAGCTCCAGCTCGGCGCCCCAGTGGGACACCAGCTCGCGCAGCTCCTCCGGCGAGCGGCCGTCGGTGTGGATGCCGCGGTTCTGCGCGGCGTTCTGGGTGGCGGCGCTGGTCATGAGGTCGCCCCGTTCGGACGCACGAGGCCGAGCATCTTCAGGGTGAAGGCCCGCAGGCACGACCGGCACTCCCACGAGCCGTGGGCGCCCTCGTGCGGCCACAGGTTCTCGTCCCCGCAGTAGGGGCAGTGAAACGGGGTCGCGCGCTCGGAGCTCATGCCGTTTCCAATGCCTTGTCCCCGCGGAGCAACTCCTCGTCGGCGCGGGCGGCCCAGGTCGCGAAGCTCTCCCCGTCGTCGGCGCGGTCGGCGAGGTAGTTGTGCACGATGTTGGTGATGTAGTCGTCCAGGCCGGCGCTGGTGACCTTGTGGGCGCGGAGCTTGCGGCCGAAGTTCGCCTGCAGCCCGGTCGCGCCGCCCAGGTGGACCTGGAAGCCCTCGACCTGCTCGCCCTCGTGCATGACCAGCTGGCCCTTGAGGCCGATGTCGGCGACCTGGGTGCGGGCGCACGCGTTGGGGCAGCCGTTGACGTTGACGGTGATCGGGGTGTCGAGGTCGGGGAAGCGGCGCTCGAGCTCGGCGACCAGGTCGCGGGCTCGGTTCTTGGTGTCGACGATGGCGAGCTTGCAGAACTCGATGCCGGTGCAGGCCATCGTGTTGCGTCGCCAGGCCGACGGACGGCCGGAGAGCCCGATCTGGTCGAGCCGGTCGAGCAGCGCGTCGACGCGGGCCGGGTCGACGCCGATCAGCACGATCTTCTGGTACGGCGTCAGGCGGGCGCCGGCGACGCCGAAATCCTCGATGGCGTCGGCGAGCTGCACCAGCAGGGAGCCGGACACCCGCCCGACGGTGGGCGCGATGCCGACGTAGAGCTTGCCGTCCTTCTGGGGGTGCACGCCGATGTGGTCGCGGTGGCCGACAGGGGACGCGGGGGAGGGGTTCCGGACCAGCCTGCGGTCGAGGTACTCGTTCTCGAGGACCTCGAGGAACTTGTCGCCGCCCCAGTCGGCGACCAGGAACTTGAGCCGCGCGCGGGAGCGCAGCCGCCGGTAGCCGTAGTCGCGGAAGATGCCGGCCACGCCGGCCCACGCGTCGGCGACCTCGTCGAGCGGGATCCAGACGCCGAGCTTGGCCGCGAGCATCGGGTTGGTAGACAGCCCACCGCCGACCCAGAGGTCGAAGCCGGGGCCGAGCTCGGGGTGCACCGTGCCGACGAAGGAGACGTCGTTGATCTCCGGCGCCACGTCATGGCTCGGGTGCCCGGTGAGCGCTGTCTTGAACTTGCGCGGCAGGTTCGAGAACTCGGGGTTGTTGATGTAGCGGCGCTTGATCTCGTCGAGCGCGGGGCTGCCGTCGATGATCTCGTCGGCGGCCACACCGGCGACCGGGGAGCCGAGGAACGGCCGCGGCGAGTCGCCGCAGGCCTCGATGCTGCTCAGCCCGGCGTCGTCGAGCCGCTGCCAGATCTCCGGCACGTCCTCGATCCGGATCCAGTGGAACTGGATGTTCTCGCGGTCGGTGACATCCGCCGTGTCGCGAGCGAAGTCGACGCCGATCTGCCCGAGGGCGCGGACGGCGTTGGCGTCGAGCAGCGCGCCGTCGGAGCGGACCCGCAGCATGAAGAACTCGTCGTCGAGCTCCTCCTCCTCGAGCATTGCGGTCTTGCCGCCGTCGAAGCCCGGGGCGCGCTGCGTGTAGAGCCCCATCCACCGGAACCGGCCACGCAGGTCGGCGGGGTCGATCGAGTGGAAGCCGCGCTTGGAGTAGATGTGCAGGATCCGGTCGCGGACGTTGAGCGGGTCGTCGTCCTTCTTGGACTGCTCGTTCTTGTTGAGTGGCTCGGTGTAGCCGAGCGCCCACTGACCCTCGGCGCGCTTGGGGCGCGGGATCTCGGTGCGGGCCGCAGGTTGTGCCTGGAAACGCAGGTCGGGCATGAGAATAGGTGGTCCTTCGCTGAGTGCCGCGCGCGACAGTGGGCGCGGGAAGGGAGCTGACTGAGGCGTTTCAGCGGGGCCAACACATCATGCTGCGGGTGCGCCCGAGATCCACGTGGCGCCTAGCCACGAGGTGCGCATGCGTTGCAGCACTGACCATGTCAAGGAGTCTCAAGGCTCGGACTCGCTTCCCACAAACTGGAATCTCGTGGATTGAGACGACGCGCCAGAATGTGAGACAGTAGAACGTGTTCCACGCCTGGGCCGGGGAGCCGGTGCGGTCCAGGTCACACTCTCGGCCGGCTGCTCGGGTCGTCCCTCGGTGCTCGGAGGCGGGCGTCGCGCGCCGAATCTTTACCGTGCTCGCGGGACCCAATGCGCGCACGACGGGGTTAGCCTCGGCTACCACTTCTGACATCGGAGGGCCCTGTCAATGAGGAAGCTGTCGACCCTTGCCGCCTCGGTCGCCCTGGTGCTCGCCGGCACCCTGATGGCCGCGTTCGCGCCATCCGCCTCGGCGATCACCGGCAACTACCAGGAGGACTTCGAGCACGACTACGTCGGGCTCATCGCCTTCCACACCGACCCTGACCCCGAGACCGGCGACCCGTTCAGCCACCGCTGCTCCGGGACGCTGATCTCGCCCACGGTGATGGTCACTGCCGGTCACTGCACCGAGGGGGTCGACAGCGGTCGCGTCTACTTCCAGCAGGCGGTGGGCCCGAACTACGACCCCGACGCGTTCGGCGGACTGGGTGGCGACCCGACGACCGGCTACCCGTACGAAGGTGGCGTCACGTTCTCGCGGGCGGACAACTACGGCTTCCACGACTTCGAGGGCTACCCCGACACGCATGACGTCGGGGTGGTCGTCCTCGACGAGCCCTACAACCCGCCGTCGGGCGAGTTCGGCGAGCTGCCGGACGAAGGCGCGATCGATGAATACCTCGCCTCCACCCGCAAGAAGCAGACCCTCAGGTTCCGCACCGTCGGCTACGGCCTGCTCGACCAGGACCCGGTTCCGGATCCCGGCGACCGCGAGCGCATGACTGCGGTCGGCTACCTGATCGAGGGCACCAGCCCCGTCACCGAGTTCAACCTCAAGACGACGGCGAACCCGTCGAAGAACAAGGGCGGGTCGTGCAACGGCGACTCCGGCGGCCCCGTGTTCTTCGAAGGCACCAACATCATCGCCGCTGTCGTCTCGTTCGGGATGAACCCGCAGTGCAAGGGCCAGGACTACTCGTACCGGCTCGACCGCGCCCCGGTGCTGTCGTGGATCAACGACGAGGACCGGCCGGACGCCGGCTGAGCGTCGGTGCCGGAACGGCTGTCGCCACCACTAGGCTGCTGCCATGACCGAGCGTGACCTCTCCGCAGTGACCAGTTCCGCCTACCAGCAGGCGCTCGAGGTGATCGCCTCGGTCGAACCCCGGATCGCCGAGGCGACCCGGCAGGAGCTGACCGACCAGCGAGGGTCCCTCAAGCTGATCGCGAGCGAGAACTACGCCTCGCCCGCGGTACTGCTCACGATGGGCACCTGGTTCAGCGACAAGTACGCCGAGGGCACGGTCGGGCATCGCTTCTACGCCGGCTGCCAGAACGTCGACACCGTCGAGGCGCTCGCCGCCGAGCATGCGCGCGAGCTGTTCGGCGCGCCGTACGCCTACGCCCAGCCGCACTCCGGCATCGACGCCAACCTGGTGGCGTTCTGGTCGATCCTGGCCCACCGGATCGAGGGCCCGTGGCTGGAGAAGGCCGAGAAGAAGAACGTCAACGAGCTGACCGAGGAGGACTGGGAGGCGCTGCGCCACGAGTTCGGCAACCAGCGGCTGCTCGGGATGTCGCTCGACGCCGGCGGTCACCTCACCCACGGGTTCCGACCCAACATCAGCGGCAAGATGTTCCACCAGCAGCAGTACGGCACCGACCCGGAGACCGGGCTGCTCGACTACGACGTCGTGGCGGCCAAGGCCCGGGAGTTCAAGCCCCTCGTGATCGTCGCCGGCTACTCGGCATACCCGCGCCGGGTCAACTTCGCCAAGATGCGCGAGATCGCCGACGAGGTGGGCGCGACGCTGATGGTCGACATGGCCCACTTCGCGGGCCTCGTCGCGGGCAAGGTCTTCACCGGCGACGAGGACCCGGTGCCGCACGCCCACATCACCACGACCACCACGCACAAGTCGCTGCGCGGCCCGCGCGGTGGGCTGGTGCTCGCGCAGCCGGAGTACGCCGACTCGGTCGACCGGGGCTGCCCGATGGTGCTCGGCGGACCGCTCTCGCACGTGATGGCCGCGAAGGCGGTGGCGCTCGCCGAGGCCCGCCGGCCCGAGTTCCAGACCTACGCGCAGGCCATCGCCGACAACGCGAAGTCGCTGGCCGAGGGCTTCCTCACCCGGGGTGCCAAGCTCGTGACCGGCGGCACCGACAACCACATCGTGCTGCTCGACGTGTCGTCGTTCGGGCTCACCGGCCGCCAGGCCGAGTCGGCGCTCCTCGACGCCGGCGTCGTCACCAACCGCAACTCCGTGCCCAGCGACCCCAACGGCGCCTGGTACACCTCCGGGATCCGCCTCGGCTCGCCAGCACTGACCACGCGCGGCTTCGGGCACGACGAGTTCGACACCGTCGCCGAGCTGATCGTGCACGTGCTGCAGAACACCCAGCCCGGCACCAACAAGGCCGGCGCACCATCGAAGGCGACCTACACGCTCAACGAGGGCGTGGCGCAGAAGGTCAAGGACGCCTCGGCCGAGATGCTCGACAAGCACCCGCTCTATCCCGGGCTCGAGCTCGCTTGATCGGAAGGGCGCGCGCGGTCATCGGCGCCCAGCTCGTCCTCGGAACAGCGGTCCTGGTGCTCGCCGCCATCGGGTACGCCGGCGAGCGTGACGCCCTCGTGGTGGTGGCCGTGCTCGTGGTCGGCTCCGTCGGGATCAGCCAGGTGCTGCCGGGGATGCTGTCGGTGCTGCTGCTCCGGCGGGGCCGGACCAGCGCGGCGCTGCTCGTCTCCGGCGCCGCGGCGTTCGTGCCGGGCGCGATGATCCTGTTCCTGACCCTGACCGGCGACCCCGAGCCGCAGGCGATCTTCCTCGTGGCTTTCGGCCTGCTCCTGGCCGGGCTGGGCTTCCACCAGCTCGTGGTGCGGTCCCGCTTGGCCTGACGCCGCGCCGGGTCAGCCGACCCAGCGGTACTCCATCTCGGGCCGGCCGGTGCCTCCGTAGCGCGGCTGACGCTCGGCCTGGCCGGCGTCGGCGAGATGCTCGAGGTAGCGCCGGGCGGTGACCCGCGACGCGCCGACCACGTCACCGGCCTCGCTGGCCGAGAGCGCAGAGCCCGCGGCCCGCAGCGCCTCGACCACCTGCCGCAACGTCTCGGCGCTCATCCCCTTGGGCAGGCCCCCGCCGGAGGGCGGACGAAGGGACCCGAACAGCCGGTCGACCTCGTCCTGCACCACCTGGTCGGGGGTGGCCGCCAGTCGGGCGCGGTAGTCGGCGTACTGCCGCAGCTTGGCGCTGAAGGTGGCGAACGTGAACGGCTTGAGCAGGTAGAGCACGACGCCGTGGGCCACGGCGTGCCGCACCACCTCGGCGTCGCGCGCGCTCGTCACCGCGATCACGTCGGCGACCCGGCCCGAGGCCCGGAGCTTGGGCAGCAGGCCGAGGCCGTGGCCATCGGGCAGGTGGAGATCGAGCAGGATCAGGTCGACCCGGTCGTCCGCCGCCAGGAAGCGGGCTGCCTCCGCGGCCGACCGGGCGATGCCGGCGACCTCGAACCCCTCCACCCGCGACGTGTACGCCGCGTGTGCCTCCGCCGCCACCTCCTCGTCCTCCACGACGAGCACCCGGACGGTCACGACGACTCCGAACCGGCACCGACGGGTGCCTGCAGCGCCACGGTGAACTCGGCGCCGCCGAGCGGTGAGTCGCCCGTCGTCACCTCGCCGCCGTACCGGCGCGCGAGCCGGCCGACCAGCGCCAACCCGATCCCGCGGCCGCCGTCGTCGGTCGCGGCCTTGGTGGTCCAGCCGACCTCGTGGGCGTGCCGGGCCTGGTCGGGGGTCATTCCGGGCCCGCTGTCGCCGACCACGACCCGGAGCTCGGCGGCGTCGCCCTCGAACCGGACGACGACCCGGCGCTCGGGCCGCCCGGTCACGGCGTCCATGGCGTTGTCGACGAGGTTGCCGACCACCGTGACCAGGTCGCGCGCAGGCACGTCGCCACCCGCCCGCGGCAGGTCGCCCTCGATGGTCAGCTCGATGCCGCGCTCGGCCGCCTGAGCCGTCTTGCCGAGCAGCAGCGCGGCCAGCACGGGATCGCCGACCGCGCCGACCACGCGGTCGGTGAGCTGCTGGGCCATCCGCAGCTCGTCGGTCGCGAACTCCACGGCGTCGTCGGGCCGGCCCATCTCGATGAGGGAGACCACCGTGTGCAGCCGGTTGGCCGCCTCGTGGTTCTGCGAGCGCAGGCTCTCGGTCAGGCCGCGGACGACGTCCAGCTCACCGGTGACCGAACGCAGCTCGGTGTGGTCGCGCAGCGACACGACCGCACCGACGTCCCGGCCCTGCCACGTCGCGGGCGCCGAGCTGACCACGAGCACCCGGTCGCCCGCGACGTAGACGTCGTCGGACTCCGCCACCCGGCCGAGCGCCGCGGCCACCAGCCCGGGTGGCAGGCCGAGCTCCTGCACCCGCCGCCCGATCACGTCCTCGGGCAGGTCGAGCAACCGCCGGGCCTCGTCGTTGACCAGCTGCACCCGACCGTCGTCGTCGAGCAGCAGCAGGCCCTCGCGGACGGCGTGCAGGACCGCGCTGTAGTACTCGTACATCCGGGCGATCTCTCGCTCGCCCATGCCGTGCGTGACCCTCCTCAGCCTGCGGCTGACCAGCCAGGCACCGACCAGGCCCGCCGCGAGGACGATGCCGGCCGCGAGCAGGATCAGCCCGATGTCGTCGCGCAGCTGCCGCTCGATGGTCGAGATCGTGATGCCGACCGACACCAGGGCGGTCACGTCCCCGTCCTCGTCGGTCACCGGCACCACGGCGCGCATCGATGGGCCGAGCGTGCCGGTGAACTGCTGGGTGAAGACCTCCCCCTCCGGGGCCGCGCCGAGGTCGCCCACGAAGTCCTCACCGATCCGGCTCTCGACCGGGTGGGTGTAGCGGGTCCGGTCCAGCCCCATCACCACGACGAAGTCGACCGCGGTGTCCTCGCGCACCCGTTCGGCGAACGGCTGCAGGACGGTCGAGGGGTCGCTGGTCGTCACGGCCGAGACCACGGTGGGGGAGTCGGCCACCGACTGCGCGACGGCGACCGCACGCTCGGTGGCGGCGTCGCGGGCGTCCCGGCGGGCGTCGTACGCCGCGAGCGCGATCGCGGTGACGACCAGCAGGAGCACGACCAGCACCTGCAGCACCAGGATCTGGCGGGCGACCGGCATGTCGCGGGAGGGCACGTGCGAACTCTATGACCAGAACAGTGACCCGAGTCACACGCGCTCGCAGGATGCGACGTGCCGGGTGAGCGCCCGGCCAGGTCCCCGAAGGAGAACCATGAGCGCCCAGTCACCCGCGCGGAGCGCCCCGCGGCGCAACCGCACCCACTACCTGTACGTCGCGGTGATCGTCGCCGTCGGCCTCGGTATCGCCGTCGGCGTGGTCGCGCCGTCGTTCGCCGTCCAGCTGAAGCCGCTCGGCGAGGCGTTCGTCTCGCTGATCCAGATGATGATCCAGCCGGTCATCTTCTGCACGATCGTGCTCGGTGTCGGCTCGGTGGCCAGTGCCGCCCGGGTCGGCAAGGTGGGCGGGCTCGCGCTCGGCTACTTCGTGACCATGTCCACGGTGGCGCTGGCCATCGGGCTGGTCGTCGGCAACCTCCTGAACCCGGGCGACGGGCTGCAGGTGACCGACTCGGTGGCCGCCGCCGGTGCGGAGAAGGCTGCGGAGGGACACGGCTCCACGACCGAGTTCCTCGTCAACATCATCCCCACGTCGCTGTTCTCCGCGCTCACCTCCGGCGACGTGCTGCAGACCCTGTTCGTCGCGCTGCTGGTCGGCTTCGCGTTGCAGGCGATGGGTCGGGCCGGCCAGCCCGTGCTCACCGGCGTCGGCCACCTGCAGCGGGTGGTGTTCCGGGTGCTCGCGATGATCATGTGGGCGGCCCCTATCGGTGCCTTCGGCGCCATCGCCGCGGTCGTCGGCGCCACCGGCCTGGACGCGCTGAAGAGCCTCGCGGTGCTGATGATCGGGTTCTACATCACCTGCGCGCTGTTCGTGTTCCTCGTGCTCGGGCTGCTGCTCAAGCTGACGACCGGCGTGAACATCTTCAGCCTGTTCCGCTACCTGGCCCGTGAGTTCCTGCTGATCCTGTCGACCTCCTCCTCGGAGTCGGCCCTGCCGCGGCTGATCGCCAAGATGGAGCACGCCGGCGTCGACAAGACCACGGTCGGGGTCGTCGTACCGACCGGCTACTCGTTCAACCTCGACGGCACCGCGATCTACCTGACCATGGCCTCGCTGTTCGTCGCTTCTGCGCTGGGCGACCCGCTGAGCATCGGCCAGCAGATCTCGCTGCTGCTGTTCATGATGATCGCCTCGAAGGGCGCCGCGGGTGTCACCGGCTCCGGCATGGCCAGCCTGGCGGGCGGCCTGAGCTCCCACCGTCCCGAGCTGGTCGACGGCGTCGGCCTGATCGTCGGTATCGACCGGTTCATGTCGGAGGCCAGGGCGCTCACGAACTTCGCGGGCAACTCGGTGGCGACGGTGCTGATCGGGCACTGGACCAGTGGCCTGGACCGTCCCAAGCTCGACCGGGTGCTCGCCGGTTCCGACCCGTTCGACGAGACGACGATGCTCGACGACGACGAGTCCGGCGCAGCGCCCGAGCCGGTCCGCGAACCGCAGCCCGCGGGCGTCACCGCCTGACCTCGTTCGACCGACCACGAAGCGCGCGGGCCCAGAGCCCGCGCGCTTCGCGGTGTACGGCGTGCCGGCGGATACCGTGTCCGCATGACGGCGGAGCCTCACGAGACCGCCGCGTCCGCCCGCGTCGTGGACTGGCTGCGCCGGACGTGGGCGGTCATCTGGCGGCTCATCGTGACCACCGTCAGCTCCTGCCTCCGCTACCGGGTCACCGGCCTGGCGGCGGAGGGAGCGTTCTTCGCGATCGTGTCGGTGCCGCCGCTGGTCTTCGCCCTCGCCGGCGCCATCGGCTACGCCTCGGACCAGTTCTCCGCGGCGGCCGTCGAGCAGGTCCGTCAGTCCGTGATCGACCTGAGCTCGACGTTCCTCACCGACAGCGCGGTCAACAAGGTCATCGTGCCGACGATGGACGACGTCCTCGACGGTGGCCGGTTCGACGTGATCTCGCTCGGCTTCGTCCTGGCGCTGTGGTCGGGATCGCGGGCGCTCAACGTCTTCGTCGACACCATCACGATCATGCACGGCCTCGGTGGGCACCGCGGGATCATCAAGACCCGGGCGCTGTCCTTCGTGCTCTACATCATGGCGGTGGTGACCGGCGGCATCTCGATCCCGCTGGTGGTGGCCGGGCCGACCCTGGTGCGCGAGTGGCTGCCCGAGCGGGCCGACGTCGTCATGGCGTTCTACTGGCCCGTGGTGATCGTGGTCTGCATCTGCTTCCTGGCCACGCTCTACCACGTGTCCGTGCCGGTGCGGACCAACTGGAGCTTCAACCTGCCGGGCGCCACCTTCTCCCTGGTCGCGTGGGTGCTGGGGTCCTACGTGCTCCGCTGGGTGCTCACCGTCACCGCTGCCGACTCTCGGTCGATCTACGGGCCGTTGGCCGCGCCGATCGCCGTCCTCATCTGGCTCTACATCGTGGCATTGGCCGTGCTCATCGGCGCCGCCGTCAACGCGGCCTTCGACACGGTGTTCCCGCAGAAGACCACCACCAACGCGCGCCTCGAGCTGATGAACAGGTTGCGGAACCGGATCTCGAAGGACCGCGCCTGACGGGATCAGGGGAGGGCGGCCGATAGATTCGGCACGTGCAACTCGAGGCGGACCGGGAGAGCCAGGGGCTCACCAGGGGCCGGATCGCCCTTCCCGAACGCAACCGCTCGCCGTGGTGGGAGCTCGGCCGCCGGCTCCTTGCCGCGCTGGCGATCCTGGTCGGCACGGTGCTGCTGGTCTACTTCGACCGGGACGGTTACCGCGACGGCAACGACCCGCCCCTCTACGCCGTCAGCTTCACCGACGCGATCTACTACACGACCGTCACCCTGAGCACCACCGGCTACGGCGACATCGCGCCGACCAGTGACACCGCCCGGTTGGTCAACGCGTTCGTCATCACCCCGGCTCGCATCGCGTTCCTCGTGCTGCTGATCGGTACCACCCTCGAGGTGCTCGCCTCGCAGGGCCGCGAGATGTTCCGGGTCGCACGATGGAGGAAGAAGATGGGCAAGCACGTCGTCGTCGTCGGCTACGGCACCAAGGGCCGCAGCGCCGTCGACACCCTCGTCAACAACGGGCTCGACCGCGAGAGCATCGTGGTCGTCGACCCGCGCGACGCCGCCAAGCTCGACGCCCACTCCGACGGCCTCGCAGTCGTCACCGGCGACGCGACCAGCCGGCTGGTCCTGCGCCGCGCCCAGGTGGAGAGCGCCGACCAGGTGATCATCACCACCGACCGCGACGACTCCAATGTGTTGGTCACGCTCACCGTGCGCCAGCTCAACCCCGACGCCTACATCGTGTCCGCGGTCCGGGAGCAGGAGAACGCGCCGCTGATGCGGCAGTCCGGCGCCGACTCGGTGATCACCTCCTCCGATGCGGTCGGCCGCCTGCTCGGCCTCTCGTCGCTGTCGCCGACGCTGGGCTCGGTGATGGAGGACCTGCTCACGTACGGCGAGGGTCTGGAGGTCGCCGAGCGCGACCTGCTGGTCAGCGAGGTCGGCAAGCAGCCGCAGTCGCTGCCCGACCAGGTGATCGCTGTGGTGCGCGACGAGAAGGTCTATCGCTACTTCGACCCGGTGGTGACCCAGCTGGCGCGCGGCGACCGACTGATCGTGGTCCGCCCGGCGAAGGAGCTGCCCTGGGCACCCCGGCCGGGGACCCACAACGAGGAGACCGCCGACGACGAATGATCGAACAGGTGTTCGATCCGTGTGAGACCCTGGCCGCATGGGTGGCGGCTGGGGCAAGCAGGGCAGCGGCATCCCGATGTCCGAGCGGGTCCGGGTCGGCTCCGTCGCCGCGCCGCCTGCCGGTGAGGTCTGTCCCGCGCGGCACTGCTGGGTGGCCGACGCGGCCGACGGCCTCGGCGTGAAGCGGCCGGGTCTGCTCGTGGAGTGGCGCCGGGCGGGCGACCGCTGGGAGGGACGGGTGGTCTACGCCGTCCGACTCCGGCCCGACGCGTGGCAGCTCGTCGAGGAGTGGCTCCCGGCGTCTCTGCTCACGCCTGCCTGACTAGGTTGTGGACATGAGCGACAAGGCGATCGTGGTCGTGGGCGCAGGCCCCGGTGTCAGCGGTTCGGTGGCCCGGCGCTTCGCGCGGGAGGGGTACGACGTCGGGCTGGTCGGGGTCGACGAGGGCGTCCTGACGACCCTGGCCGACGAGCTGCGCGGCCTCGGCGTCCGGGTGGAGTCGTCGGTCGTGGACATCACCGACGAGGCCGCCGCGAGCGCCGCCCTGGCCGGGCTCGCCGAGCGGCTGGGTGGGGTCGACGTGCTCCACTTCAACCCGAGCGCGTTCCGCGAGAAGGACCCGCTCACGCTGACGGTGCCGGAGCTCCTCGAGGACGTCGCCCTCGGCGTGGGGGCGCTCCTGACCGCCGTACAGGCCGTCCGCCCGCACCTCCGCTCGGGCGGGCGGGTCACGGCGACGGGCAGCATGGCGGCGGACAAGCCCTGGAACAGGGCGGCGTCCCTCGGCGTGCAGAAGGCCGGTCTGCGCAACCTGGTGCGCAGCCTCGACACCACGCTGGCACCGGACGGCATCCGCGCGGTGTCGGTGACGGTGCGCGGCACGCTGGGCAAGGAGGGGCCGTTCACGCCCGACCGGGTCGCCGAGGCGATCTACGGCGCGGCGTCCCAGGACGAGGACGAGTGGCGCACCGAGGTGTCGTACGCAGGCTGACGAGCCTCCTCGCGGACGTTGCCGCACCAGCTGCAGGTCTCTCCGCGGCTGGTCGTGAAGTGGCGTCTGGCGCGTCGACACACCGTGCAGTAGGTGGTCCGCCACGTCGTCGCCCGTCCGCTCGCCATGCCCCGAACGCTAGGGGTGACCACCGACAGTGCCGGGCGCGCCTTTCACCCGGGCCGGGCGAGTCGCTGCGTGAGAGGGCGCGGCAGCGTGGTCATCGTGCGCGACCGCGGTAGGACAGGTCCTGGTACTCGTCCCGACGAGGCCGGTCGGCCATGACCGCGCAACCAGGTGCGACCCCGACGCGGGCGGCCGCCGGGCCGGGGTTGGTCCTGCTGACGCTGGCATCGGCGCAGTTCCTGATGACCCTCGACAGCTCGGTGATGAACGTGTCCATCGCCCAGGTGGCCAAGGACGTGGAGACCACCGTCACCGGGGTTCAGACGGCGATCACCCTGTACACGCTCGTCATGGCGACGCTGATGATCACGGGCGGAAAGATCGGCAGCATGATCGGGCGCCGCCGAGCGTTCGCGATCGGGTGCGTCATCTACGGCGCGGGGTCGTTCACCACCGCTCTGGCGCCGAACCTCGTGGTTCTGATCGTCGGCTGGTCGTTCCTCGAGGGGATCGGTGCCGCGCTGATCATGCCTGCGATCGTCGCGCTGGTCGCGTCGAACTTCGCGGCCCCGCAGCGGCCGCGCGCCTACGGCCTGGTCGCCTCGGCGGGGGCGATCGCCGTGGCTGCCGGGCCATTGATCGGTGGCGCGTGCACCACCTACCTGACCTGGCGGATCGTGTTCGCCGGTGAGGTGCTGATCGTCCTGGTCATCCTGGTCCTGAGCCGCAGGATCGTCGACGCCCAGGCGGAAGCGCCGACGAGCCTGGACCTGGTCGGGGTGGTCCTGTCCGCCGTCGGCCTCGGCCTTGCGGTCTACGGGGTGCTGCGCTCGGGTGAGTGGGGATGGGTCGTGGCCAAGCCCGACGCGCCGTCCCTGCTCGGCCTCTCGTTCACCGTCTGGCTGATCCTGGCCGGACTCGTCGTCATCAGGGTCTTCCTCTGGTGGGAGCGGCGGATGTCGTCAGCCGGACGCGAGCCGCTGGTCGACCTCTCGGTGCTGAACAACCCACGCCTGGCGGGCGGACTCACCATGTTCTTCTTCCAGTTCCTGATCCAGGCCGGGCTGTTCTTCATCGTCCCGCTCTTCCTCTCCGTGGCTCTCGGCCTGAGCGCGGTCGAGACCGGAGTTCGACTGCTGCCGCTCTCGATCACGCTGCTGGTGGCTGCCGTCGGCGTCCCCAAGGTGTGGCCGCAGGCGTCACCGCGCACGGTCGTGAACT
>DASTDJ010000315.1:0-10030 GCA_035710425.1 Nocardioides sp. | reverse complement strand
GTTCGCCGACGAGGCGCAGCAGGCCGTCTGGGGCGAGGACACCAGCACCCGGCTGAGCTCGTCGTACGCCCCCACCGGCAAGGCGGTCGTGACCGAGGGCGGCTTCACGCTGTCGGGCAAGTGGAGCTTCAGCTCCGGCTGCGACCACTGCTCGTGGGTGCTGCTCGGCGGTCTGGTGTTCAACGAGGACAACCAGGTCATCGACTTCCGCACGTTCATGGTGCCGCGCGAGAAGTACCAGATCGTCGACGTCTGGAACGTCGTCGGCCTGCGCGGCACCGGCTCCAACGACATCGTCGTGGAGGAGACCTTCATCCCCGAGGAGTTCACGCTCTCGATGGGGGAGACCGGCCAGTGCAAGGGGCCGGGCCAGGCGGTCAACACCTCCGACCTCTACAAGCTGCCCTTCCACTCGATCTTCACCACCACGATCAGCACGCCGATCATCGGCATGGCCCAGGGCGCCTACGCCGAGCACGTCGACATGCAGCAGAAGCGGGTGCGGGCGGCCTACCTCGGGGAGAAGGCGTCGCTCGACCCCTTCGCCGCGGTCCGGATCGCGCGGGCCTCTTCCGAGATCGACGCCGCCTGGGCGCTCACCATGAACAACATCCGCGAGGAGCAGGCTCTGGTCGCCAAGGGCGAGCAGATCCCGCTCGGCCTGCGCCTGAAGGTGCGCCGCGACCAGGTGCTCGGCACCCAGCGGGCGATCGACGCCATCGACGCGCTGTTCGAGGCGTCGGGCGGTCGGGCGCTGGCCGAGGGCACCTACCTGCAGCGGGCCTGGCGCGACGCCCACGCAGGGCGGGTGCACGCCGCCAACGACCCCGAGCGGGCGCTGCAGATGTACGGCGCCCACGAGTTCGGGCACAAGGTCGACCCGGGGATGTACTGACCCCATGACGTTGACGAAGGAGTCGGTCCAGCACTCGGCGAAGGCCGGCGACCTGACGCTGAACTACTACGAGGCGGGCGAGCCGACCGATGTCGGTGGCGGGCTGCCGCTGGTGATGCTGCACGGCGGCGGTCCCGGGGCCTCGGCCTGGTCGAACTTCGGCTCGGCGCTACCCACGTTCGCCGCCACCTTCCGCACGCTGCTCGTCGACCAGCCCGGCTTCGGCGGCTCCGACAAGCCGCCCGTGGTCGGCAACTACTACCGCCACTCCGCGGACTACGTCGTGCGGCTGCTCGACGAGCTGGGCATCGACCGGGTGCACCTGCTCGGCAACAGCCTGGGCGGCGGTACGGCGATGCGTCTCGCGCTCAGCCACCCCGACCGGGTCGGCAGGCTGGTGCTGATGGGCCCGGGTGGCCTCTCGCTCAACCTGTTCCACGCCGACCCGACCGAAGGCGTGAAGCGGCTCATGGAGTTCGGCGCGAACCCCAGCCGCGAGGCGCTCCGGGCGTTCATCTCCACCATGGTGGTCAACCAGGACCTGGTGACCGACGAGCTGGTCGAGGAGCGGTTCGCCGACGCGACCGCCCCGGGCGCGCAGGAGGCGATGGCCTCGATGGGCATGTCGTTCTGGAACCCCGAGACCGCCGAGGACGGCATGCTCTGGCGGGAGGCCCACCGGCTCCGCAAGCACACGCTGCTCACCTGGGGTCGTGAGGACCGGGTCAACCCGCTCGACGGCGCCCTGGTCGCGCTCAAGCTGATTCCCAGAGCGCAGCTGCATGTCTTCCCGAACTGCGGGCACTGGGCGCAGATCGAGGCCGCCGAGGAGTTCGCCGAGGTCACCACCGCCTTCCTGGCCCGCCACGTGGAACGGAGCAAGTCGTGACGATCGACATCAAGTCCATGGGGTACGTCCGGGTGGCCTCGACCGACCTGGACCAGTGGACGACGTTCGCGGGCAAGGTGCTGGGCCTGGCGGCGGGACGCGGCCCGAACCCCGACCACCAGTACTGGCGGATCGACCAGGTCTCCGCCCGGCTCGTGGTGTTCCCTTCCGACGTCGACCAGCTGTCCGCCACCGGATGGGAGCTCGCCGACCACGCGGCCCTGCAGGAGGCCCGGGAGCACCTGCAGAAGGCCGGGGTCGCCTTCGAGGAGGGCGCCAAGGAGGAGCTCGACGAGCGCCGGGTGCAGGAGCTGATCCGCTTCTCCGACCCGTGGGACAACGTCTTCGAGCTCTTCCACGGCATCACCTACGAGTCCCGCCCCGTGGTCACGCCGTACGCCGCCACGTTCGTGACCGGCGACCAGGGCATGGGCCACATCGTGCTGCCGGTGCTCGACGACGTGGAGGCGCTGAGGTTCTACACCGACGTGCTCGGGTTCCGGCTCCGCGACTCGATGAGCATGCCGGGGGAGTTCGTCGGCAAGGAGCCCGGCTCGAAGGTGTGGCTGCGCTTCCTCGGCGTCAACCCGCGGCACCACTCGCTGGCGTTCCTGCCGATGCCGAACCCCGCCAAGTGCGTGCACATCATGCTCGAGGTCGACGAGCTCGACCACGTGGGTCGCGCGCTCGAGCGGGTGCGCAAGCACCAGGTGAAGCTGTCGGCCACCCTCGGCCGGCACATGAACGACGAGATGATCTCGTTCTACGTGCGTTCGCCGGGCGGGTTCGACGTGGAGTTCGGCACCGACGGCCTCCAGGTCGACGACGACCGCTGGGTGGCCCGTGAGTCCACCGCCGTCTCGTACTGGGGTCACGACTTCAGCGGAGGCCAGTGATCGTTAGCGTTGACGCCATGTCCAGCTCGGAGGCCTCGTCGGACGTCCCGGAGGGGATGAACCCGAACGCGCGCGAGACCTGGCCGAGCCCGGAGCTCATCAGCTCCTGGCTCGGGGACGTCGACTTCGACATCGAGTGGCGGCCGGGCGAGGGCAGCGCCGTACCGGCGGACGACCCGGAGGCGGTCGCTGCGGCCCGTCGGTTCCGCGACGTGCTCGGCCGGTTCGCCTCAGGTGTGACCGTGGTGACGTCGATGAGCAACGGCGCGCCGGTCGGGCTCACCTGCCAGTCGTTCTCCAGCGTCTCCCTCGACCCTCCGCTGGTCCTGTTCATCCCCGCCAAGACCTCCCGCGCGTGGCCACTGATCCAGCGGGCCGGCCGGTTCTGCGTCAACTTCCTGCGCCACGACCAGGCCGAGCTCTCCAACACGATGGCCAGCCGGGGCGTCGACAAGTTCGAGTCGGTGCCGTGGCAGCCGTCCGAGGCCACCGGGTCGCCGGTGTTCGACGACACCCTCGGCTACGTCGACTGCAGCATCCACGCCGTCCACGAGGCCGGCGACCACTTCGTCGTGATCGGCAAGGTTCTCGACCTGCAGGCCAGCGACGCCGAAGGGCCGTTGCTCTTCTACCAGGGCCAGTACCGCACGACCGACGGTTGAGCGTCTGGCAGTCTCCTCGGGTGCGCAGCCTGGAACCCGCGGAGGATCTGGCGATCACGCTGGTCCGCCGGTTCCTGCTGCTCTGCGAGAGCCCTCGCACGCGGCGGACGATGCTCCGGATGGTGCGCGGGTCGACGGGCAACGCGCGAGCAGGACGCAGGTTCTACAGCGTTGTGAACAGGGCGGTCCTGAGCCCGGTCATGCGCACCCGCGGGGTGCAGGCGTCCGCGATGAAGAGCGAGCTGATCGCCTCGCAGCTGATCGGCATCGGGGTGCTGCGGTACGTCGTGCAGGTGGAGCCGATGGCCTCGGCCACCGTCGACGAGGTGATCGAGCTGGCCGCGCCGTCGATCCGGGCGACGCTTCGGGCCTGAAGGTAGGTTCTCCCCGATGAGCGAGCTGCATCCACTGTGGCGTCCCTTCGAGACGCCCACGGACGAGGAGGTCGCCCGAGCGCGGGTGGCGCCGGTTGTGCCGACCCCGGTGGAGGTCGTCCCGCCCGACCCCGGCTGGGCCGACGACTTCCGACGCGTCCGCGCCCAGGTGCAGGACGCGCTCGGAGAGCGGGTGCTGTCGATCGAGCACGTGGGATCCACCTCGGTGCCCGGGCTGTGGGCCAAGCCGGTGATCGACGTCGACGTGACCGTCGCGGACTCGGGTGACGAAGCGGCGTACCTCCCCGACCTGGAGGCGGCCGGTTTCGTGCTGACCGTCCGCGAGCCGGAGTGGCAGGAGCACCGCTGCCTGCGGGGTTCGGTCCCGGCCGCCAACGTGCACGTCTGGTCGCCGGGTGCGGTGGAGCCGCAGCGGCACCTCGCGTTCAGGGACTGGCTGCTCGAGCACGAGGACGACCGGGCGGCGTACGGCGACCTCAAGGCCCGGCTCGCCGCCCAGGGCTTCACCGACGTGATGGACTACAACAACGCCAAGGGCGGTTTCATCTACGACGTCTACGAGCGGATCCTGGCAGCGGATCCGGCCCACCGCCACACGCCGCAGCCGCGGGGCTAGGACGAGCTGGCGCCCGCCGGGCGGCAGCGGGCCCACGACTGCACGACCCAGCCGAGGTCGCCGGTCTCGTCGTCTGTGCGGGCGGCGATCACGGCGATCTCCACCTGTCCGTCCGTGCTGTGGGTGTAGAGCACCGTGCCGACCTCCTCCACGCTCACGTCGTAGCCGTCGAGAGGGATGTCCGCCGACCGTCGTGCCCGCTTCGCCCACGCCTGTACGGCGCCGAGCGAGTCCTCGCTCACCGGCCGGGTCTCGCTGGACACCGTGTTCTCCTCGACCTGGGAGCCGGTCGGACACTCGAGAGCGTCGCCGGCGGTGGTGATCCTCGTCCCCACGTCGATGACCTCTTCGGGCTCCTCGCTGCACGCGGTGAGCGCTGCCGCCACCACCAACGCCCCGGCGATGAGGCGGGCGGTATGCGGCATGGCGCGAGCGTAGCCGCTAAAGAGTTTTCCCTAACTCAGGGGAAGCCGAGTGATTAATCGGGGCGGTTGACTGACCGCACGGAAAAAGCCGATGGCCCCCTGCGGGGAGTTCACTAACCCGGGGGACGGGGTTCTCCACTCGCAGGGGGCCTCACAGTCGGCTTCCCCGACAAACAGAACTGTACGCGAAGTTGCCATGCGATGTTGACAGAATGTGCCAAGATCTTGGAAGTTGAGACGAACACCACGACGGAGGGGCAAATCATGAACCGCAAGACGAGGCTGGCAGTGGCGGCACTGGTGACGGCGTTCGCCGCTTGCATCGGGGGCGTTGCGGCTGCAGATGACGGTGCCGTGGCCCAGGCCCGACCCACTCACTGCTGCTGATTCCAACGGCGACAGTCTCGCCGGCGGTGGTCTAGACCCGGAGCGTCGTACTGGCGACGTCGTGCTGACGCACGTCGATTTTCCGACCTGATTGCAGGCCGGTCGCCCTGGCTGCCGTGCGGAGCGCGGTGGTGGCCTGATCGGTCATGCCGGCCTGGTCCAGCAGCTCGGCCAGGTCGTACCACAGCTGTGCGGTGTAGCGGTCCTCGTCGCAGGCGGTGAGGAGGTCGATGGCGACCTGGTAGGCCTCCATCGCCTCGACCGTGCGCTGCAACGCCCAGGCCGCCTGCCCGCGGATCATCGCCGCCTCCGCGCGCTCCGGCAGCACGTCCGGAGCCTCCATGGTCTCTACCTCGGCCGCCAGCTGCAGGGCCTGCTCCGCGTCGCCCGACCGCAGGTGGGCATCCGCGAGCGCCATGCCGCTCTGCGCGACGTCGATGACCCCCGCACTGGACCACGCGAGCTCTTCTCGAGCGCGGCTGAGGTGGGCGAGCGCATCGGGCACGGCGCCCTCGTCCATGCGCAGCTCGAGTCGACCGAGCGAGAGCCGCAGCCGCGCCAGGTTGCGGGTGTCGTTGCCCTCGCCCTGCAGGGCCAGTGCTCTGGTCGCCAGTGCGACCGCGTCCTGGATCTGGCCGCGCTCGGAGAGCGCAACGCTCGCGCTCCAGTAGGCCGCGCTCCGAGCGGTGGGCGAGGCCCACTCCTCGGCGCGGCTCACCACATCGGCGCACAGGCGGGCTGCTTGGCTGAGGTCGCCACGGTCGATGTAGCCGCTGGCGACGGTCATGGCGAGCTGCACTGCCTCGTCGGTGCGGTCGAGACCGAGCGCGGGCAACGAGGCCTGGATGCGCTCGCCGACCTCGATGGCCAGGCTCAGGTCGCCCAGGTTGCGGTGGCAGCGGGTCATCGCGATGCCGGCCCGCACCGCCAGCACGGTGGAATCGGCGGCGACCGCCAGCTCGAGCTCGCGGATGGCGTCGTCGAGGCGCCCGAGGGACTCGTAGGCCCGACCGAGCAGGTAGTGACCGCGGGACTGGAACGGCTCGAGCGACGCCAGCTCGGCCCGAGTCAGCGCGTCGCGCGCGTGTTGTTCGGCCTCCTCGCCCGCACCGTTCTCCAGGGCGAGCTCGGCGTAGTCGAGGCCGAGCCGGATCTCGTCGTACTCCGTGCTGGAGACGCCGCGGAGCAGCTCGTCGACGGGCTTGTCCAGGCGCCTGGCCAGCTCGATGAGCACCTTCAGCGTGGGGCGCCGGGCGCCGCTCTCGATGCGGGAGACGTAGCCGGTGGAGATGCCCTCACCGGCCAGCGCGGCCTGGGTGAGGCCGCGGGCTACCCGGGCGGACTTGAGGCGCGCACCAAGAACGCGCGGCTCCACCGCGCGCAGAAGTTCCGCAGTGCCCTCGTGCATATCCCGGACATTGTGCCTGAATATGACAAGGCCGTCACGAGAACGCCGGGATGAGCCCTAATCGGCGTTCGAGGCCGGCAGCCCGACCTGGGCGCGGTGGTGGTGCGGAGACCCGTACAGCTGCCCGAGCGCGTGGGCGCGCTTGAACACCAGGTGCGCGTCGTGCTCCCAGGTGATCGCGATCCCGCCGTGCAGCTGGATCGTCTCGGCGGCGATCCGGGTCAGCGCGTCGCCGCAGTAGGACTTGGCGACGTGCGTGAGCTCCACGGCGTTGTCGGTGGTCCGGGACACGGCGTAGGACGCGGCCCAGGCGGCTGAGCGGCTCATCTCCAGCAGTACCAGCATGTCTGCCATCCGGTGCTTGAGTGCCTGGAAGGACCCGATCGGCCGGCCGAACTGCACGCGCTCCTTGCTGTAGGCGACCGTCATCTCCAGTGCCCGCGCGGCGAGCCCGGCCTGCAGCGCCGTCACGCCGACCGCGCCCACGAGCTCCGCCCGAGCGACCGCCGCAGCCGCGTCGCCGATGGGCGTCGTGGTGGCGGATGCGAGGTCGACGTGGGCTAGACGGATGGTCTGGTCCATCGTCTCGGCCCAGGCGCGAGTGGCGGTGTCGGGGTCGACCTCGACGAGCCCGTCGTCGGTGGCGGCGACGAGGATCGTGGCCCGGTCACCGTCGAGCACGGGACCGTCTCCGTGGGCGAACGCGGCGGGCTCGCCGGCGGCGATCCGGGGGAGCAGCCGGCGCTTGGCGTCCTCGTCGGCGCCCGCCAGCAGGGCCTCGGCGGTCACGAGCGACGACAGCAGAGGAGACGGGGCCAGCGACCGGCCGACCTCCTCGAGCACGATCAGGGACTCGAAGAGGGTGAAGCCCGCACCGTCGTAGGCCTCGGGGATGGAGAGTGCAGCGGCACCGATCTGCTCGCAGAGCGTCTGCCACAGCGCCTCGTCGTAGCCCGAATCCGACTCGATCGACTTCCGCACCGCGGCGGAGTCGGCCCGCTTCGCCAGGAGCGACCGCACCGTGGCGGCCAGCTCCTGCTGCTCCTCGGAGAAGGCGAACTCCATCAGCCGACCAGCCCTTCGAGCACCCTGGCTCGGTGGTGGGCGGGAGTACCCCAGGCGGTCACGAGCGCACGCACCTTGGTGATCCAGATGCTCAGGTCGAACTCCTGGGTGTAGCCGATCGCCCCGTGCACCTGGAGTGCGGTGCGCGACGCGAGGTAGGCCGCGTCGGCGCAGGCCACCTTCGCGGCCGAGGCCCCGATCTCACCGACGGCGGCGCCGTGCATCAGTGGTCGCGCGAAGTCCAGGGCGATCCGGACGTCGGCGAGGGCGTGCTTGATCGCCTGGTAGGACCCGATCTCGCGGCCGAACTGGCGGCGCTGCTTCACGTAGGTGACGGAGTCGGCGAGCAGCCGCTCGCCGGCGCCGAGCAGCTGCGCCGAGGTGGCGAGCACCGCGAGCTCGAACGCCTCCGGGTGCGTCTCGCCACTGCCCGCGACCTCGAACAGGTGCCGGGACCGGTCGACGGACTCGACGCGGATGCCCACCGAGTCGGCGGGCGAGGCGCCGACGTACACCTGGTCCGCGACGTCGGCGTCGAGGGCGTAGGGCACGTGCGGCGGCACGGCGACGGTGGCGACGCCCTCGACCTCGCGGCCGAGCGCGACGGGGAGGTACGCCGCCGACTCGACCCACGGACCGGGTACGGCGTGCCGCCCGAGCGCCTCGAGAGCGACGCACAGCTCGACGGGGGTGGCCTCGGTCGCGAGCATCGTCAGCCCCTGGTCGGCCAGCCGCTTCCACAGCGCCAGGCCGGGGGCGGTGTCGCCGCCCGCCCAGGCTCGCGCCACCGACGCGGTGTCGGACGCAGCGAGCAGCGACTCCAGGGAGGCCGCGAAGTCGCGCTGGTCGGAGGTGAGCTCGAACCTCACTTCCCACCTCCTGGTTCCTGTGGTGCGAGCTGGCGCGCCTCGAAGGGTTTGGGCTCGCGGGGCAGACCGAGGATCCGCTCGGCCACGATGTTGCGCTGGATCTCGTTGGTGCCGGCGTAGATCGGGCCGGAGAGCGAGAACAGGTAGCCGTCGAGCCACCGCGACTCGACCTCTGCCTCCGGACCGAGCAGGTCGAGGGCGGTCTCGTGCAGCGCGATGTCGAGCTCGGACCAGAACACCTTGTTGACCGAACCGGCAGCGCCCATCTCGCCGCCGTCGGCGAGGCGGGTCACCGTGCCCCAGGTGTAGAGGCGGTAGGCCTGGGCCTTGATCCACGCGTCGACGACGCCGTCCGCGGTGGTTTCGAGGCTCGTCCCTGGCGCTCCTCGCACCTCAACCACCGATGTGTAGAGATCGACGAGCCGGTCGGCGGCCGCGCAGAACCGGCCGGGGGACCGCAGCGAGAGGCCGCGCTCGTTGCCGGCCGTGCTCATCGCGACCCGCCAGCCGTCGCCGGGGGCGCCGAGCACGTCGGCGTCGGGCACGAAGGCGTCCTCGAAGAAGACCTCCGCGAACCCCGCCTCACCGTCGAGCTGGGCGATCGGGCGGACCGTGATGCCCTCGGCGTCGAGCGGGAACAGGAAGTAGGTGAGGCCCTGGTGCCGCTCCGCCTCGGGATCGGAGCGGAAGAGCCCGAAGCCCCAGTGGGCGAACGCCGCCCGCGAGCACCAGGTCTTCTGTCCGTTGAGCACCCAGCCGCCACGTTCCTCGTCGCGCCGCGCCGTCGACTTGAGGGAGGCCAGGTCGGAGCCGGCCTCGGGCTCGGACCAGCACTGTGCCCACACCTTCTCCCCGGTTGCCATGGTCGGCAGGAACCGGTCCTGCTGCTCGGGCGTGCCGTGGTCGAAGATGATCGGCGCCAGCAGGAAGATCCCGTTCTGGGAGACGCGGCCCGGAGCGCCGGCGCGGTAGTACTCCTCCTCGAAGATCACCCACTCGACCAGCGAGGCGTTGCGACCGTGGTAGTGCTCGGGCCACGACACGACCGACCAGCGGGCGGCGGACAGCCTCGCCTCCCACTCCTGGTGGGCGCGCCAGCCATCGGCGGTGTCCATCGACGGGAGCGGCTCGGGCGGCACGTTCGCGGCCAGCCACTCCCGGGCCTCGGCCTGGAAGGCCAGCTCGGACTCGGACAGGGTCAGATCCATTCGTCAGTCCTTCTCGGTTCCTGAGGTGCGAGCCTGCGAGCCTCGAAGGGCTGTCTTCAGGACCTTGCCCGAGAGGTTGCGCGGGAGTGCGTCGGCGAACTCCACCAGTCGCGGAACCTTGAAGTTGGCCAGCCGCTCGCGGGCGAACGCGACGACGTCGTCCTCCGTGAGCCCCGTGCCGTCGGCGCGGACGACGTAGGCCTTGCCGACCTCGCCCATCCGCTCGTCGGGTACGCCCACCACGGCGACGTCGGCGACGCCGTCGAGGCGGGCCAGCGTCTGCTCGACCTCGGCCGGGTAGACGTTGAAGCCGCC
>DASTDJ010000314.1:0-5517 GCA_035710425.1 Nocardioides sp. | reverse complement strand
CGCGCCGTCGCCGCGTCGATGATGATCCGGTTGCGCCGGGCCACCTGGGTGAGCCGGGCCGCCATGTTGACCGGCGGACCGAAGACGTCGCCCATCCGCATCACCACGGAGCCGCTCGCCAGGCCGACCCGGACGTCGGGCATCCGCTTGTCGCGACCGATCACGGAGATGATCCCCTCGGCGGTGTCGTAGGCCCGGATCGGGTCGTCGTTCACGAACAGCACCGAGTCGCCGATGCTCTTGATCACCCGGCCGCTGTTCCTGGCCACCACGTCCGCGCACCGGGACTCGAACAGCTCCACGAGGTCGCCGATGCGCTCCCGGGTGATCTCGTTGGAGAGCGCGGTGAAGCTCACGATGTCGGCGAACCCGACGCTCAGCTGGGAGGTGCTGAGGTCCTCCTCGTTGGCGCCGAGGGCCTCGATCCGGGCGACCGCGGCCGCGAGGTGCCGCCGCCATGCGTAGATCAACAGCTCCTCGAACGGACCACCGAACTCGTCCAGCAGGGCGCGCGCGGTGTCGAGGCGGGTGCCGGTCCCCTGATCGGAGCCCTCCAGCTCCTCCACCCGCGGCACCAGCGCGGCCACCTCCCAGTCGGCGAGCCGAGCCATCGTCTGGCCCACGGCCCTCGTCAGGGTCACCGCGAGGTCGAAGTCGATGAGCCCGCTGTCGACCCCGGCCACCAGGGTCGACACGGCGGCCACGTCGGCGCGGTTGTAGGCGCGCTCCTCGCCCTGCTCGGGGAAGCCCAGCGCGCGCCACAGCCGGCGGGCGTCGTCGAGGCTAAGGCCGGTCTGCTCGGCGACGTCGGCGGCGCTGAGCTCGGGCTCCTCACCGAGGATCGCGCGGGCGACCGACTCCGGCTCGTCTGGCTCGTCGCTGGGACGACTCCTAAACCCCTTCATCGTGGGGCGCGCCGCCGTGCAGGCGGTGGAGCAGCTCGTTGAGTCGGCGCTGGGTCTCTTCCACCCGTGGGATGTCGGGGAGCAGCACCTGGCCGTGGGTGCTGGCATCGCTGATCACGAGGGTCCCGCAACCGAGCACCCGGTCGATCAGGTGGAGCTCGTAGGCCACGTCGCTGATGCGGGACAACGGGATGTCGTGCCCGCTGCGGGTGATCACGCCCTGCCGGGTGATCAGCCGCCGGTTGGTGATCGTGTACGACGCGGTGAGCCACACCAGGAACGGCCACACGGCGAACCAGAGGATCGCGACGGCCACGAGGACCCAGACGACCAACCTGGCGGTGTCGTTGTCGACGAACTGCATGAACGCCACACCGGCGGCGAGGCTCACGACGAGCGCGAGGAGCGGGAGCAGCAGCGCCTTGGGGTGGGTGCGGGTGCTGATGACGACGGACTCGCCCGGGTTCAGCAGCTTCTGCGAGATGGCCACGGACGGATCATTGCACCCCTACCCGTCGGAGGCGACCGATCGCACGTGGACGACGTCTCCCGCGCCGACCTCCCGCGGTCCGTCGGCGGTCCGGACCACCAGCCGGCCCGACGAGTCGACCGCCTCGGCGGTCCCCTCGAGCACGCTGCCGTCGGGCAGGTCCACGCGCACCGCGCGACCGACCGTCACGCACGCGACGGCGTACGACGTCGCCAGCCGCTCGGCGGCCGGCTCGCCCCCGAGCTGCCAGGCGTCGTAGGCCTGGCGGATCGACGCGAGCACCTCGAGCAGCACGGCGACGCGGTCCGGTGCGGGGGAGCCACCCTGCTCCAGGGACAGCGACGTCGCCGTCGGCACCGGCAGCTCCTCGGCCGTCATGCCGGTGTTCAGCCCGACGCCGACGACCGCGGCCGGACCCTCGGGGGTGTCCACCCGCTCGACCAGGATCCCCGCGACCTTGCCCTCGCCGATCAGCACGTCGTTGGGCCACTTCACGCCGGCGGCATACCCCCGGGCGATGAGTGCCCGAGCCACGGCGTACCCCGTCAGCAACGGCAGCCACGGCCAGGAGCGGGTGGGCACGGTCGGCCGGAGCAGCATCGAGAAGGTGAGCGCGGCGCCCGCGGGCGTCTCCCAGGTGCGGTCGAGCCGGCCCCGACCGGCCGTCTGGTGATCGGCGACCACGACCAGTCCGTCGGGCGCGCCCTCACGGGCACGGTCGGCGACGAGCGCGTTGGTGGAGGGCGCCTCGGCGACGACCTCGACCAGCAGGCCCGCATCGGCTCCCACTCCGCCCGCGATCCGGGCGACGTCGAGGGGTGGGCGCTGGGCGGGGTCCGCATTCACGGGCACTACCCTGTCGCAGCAGACGCAAGGAGGCCATACAAGTGAGTGCAGAGGGCACCGAGGTTCCCGACGACATCGACATCCACACCACCGCGGGCAAGGTGGCCGACCTCGAGCGGCGACTCGACGAGGCCGTGCACGCCGGGTCGGCGAAGGCGGTCGAGAAGCAGCACGCCAAGGGCCGCAAGACCGCCCGCGAGCGGATCGAGATGCTGTTCGACGAGGGCTCGTTCGTGGAGCTCGACGAGCTGGCCCGGCACCGCTCCACGGCCTTCGGCCTCCAGGAGCGACGTCCCTACGGGGACGGCGTGGTCACCGGCTACGGCACCATCGACGGCCGCCAGGTGTGCGTGTTCTCCCAGGACTTCACGATCTTCGGCGGCTCGCTGGGCGAGGTCTACGGCGAGAAGATCACCAAGGTGATGGACCTCGCCATCAAGACCGGCTGCCCGATCATCGGCATCAACGAGGGCGCCGGCGCGCGGATCCAGGAGGGCGTGGTCTCGCTCGGCCTCTACGGCGAGATCTTCCGCCGCAACGTGCATGCCTCGGGCGTGATCCCGCAGATCTCGATGATCATGGGCAACTGCGCGGGCGGCCACGTCTACTCCCCCGCGGTCACCGACTTCACGATCATGGTCGACCAGACCTCGGCGATGTTCATCACCGGTCCCGACGTGATCAAGACGGTCACCGGCGAGGACGTCACGATGGAGGACCTCGGCGGCGCCCGCGCGCACAACACCAAGTCCGGCAACGCCCACTACATGGGCACGGACGAGGAGGACGCGATCGAGTACGTCAAGGCGCTGCTCTCCTACCTGCCGCAGAACAACCTCGACGAGCCGTTCGTGTTCGACGACGAGGCAGACCTGGAGCTGACCGACCTCGACCGGTCGCTCGACACCCTGATCCCCGACTCCCCCAACCAGCCCTACGACATGCACGACGTGATCACCGCGGTGCTGGACGACCAGGAGTTCCTCGAGGTGATGGAGCTGTTCGCGCCCAACATCATCGTGGGCTACGGCCGCGTCGAGGGCCGACCGGTCGGCGTGGTGGCCAACCAGCCGATGCAGTTCGCGGGCACCCTCGACATCGACGCGTCCGAGAAGGCCGCGCGCTTCGTGCGCTTCTGCGACGCCTTCAACATCCCGGTGCTGACGTTCGTCGACGTGCCCGGCTTCCTGCCCGGCACCGACCAGGAGTGGAACGGCATCATCCGCCGCGGCGCCAAGCTGATCTACGCCTACTCCGAGGCGACCGTCCCGCTGGTCACCGTGATCACCCGCAAGGCCTACGGCGGCGCCTACGACGTGATGGGGTCCAAGCACCTCGGCGCCGACATCAACGTCGCCTGGCCGACCGCCTCGGTCGCGGTGATGGGCGCGCAGGGCGCCGTCAACATCCTCTACCGCAAGGAGCTCGCGGCCGCCGCCGAGGAGGGCAAGGAGGAGGAGAAGCGCGCCGAGCTGGTCACCGAGTACGACGACCACCTGGCCAACCCCTACCTCGCCGCCGAGCGCGGCTACCTCGACGCGGTGATCCAGCCGCACGAGACCCGCGCCGAGGTGGTCCGGGCGCTGCGGCTGCTCCGCTCGAAGCGGGAGACGCTGCCGGCCAAGAAGCACGGGAACATCCCGCTGTGACCGAGGAGAAGCCGGCCGCCCCGCTGCTCAAGGTGGTCAACCCCGACGCCACCCCCGAGGAGATCGCCGCGCTGGTGGCGGTGTTCTCGTCGCTGGGTGGCGCGGAGAAGCCGCCGCCCCGCCGTACGCCGGAGTGGCAGGCCCATCACCGCAAGGTGAGGGTGACCCTGCCGCACGGTCCCGGCGCGTGGCGGAGCAGCGGCCTGCCCCGATAGGGGTTATCCCGCGACGAACGCCCGCAGGTCGGCGACGACGTCCTCCGGCGCCTCCAGCGCCGCGAAGTGTCCGCCGCGCTCGAACCGCGACCAGTGGTCGATGTTGGCGTTGTCGCGGTCGGCGAAGGCGCGGATGGTCTGGAAGTCGTCCTTGAAGACCGCCACCCCGATCCGGCCCTGGCTCACGACCGGCTCGGCGCCGGAGTGCTGCTCCGCGAAGTGGTAGCGCACGGCCGTGGCCGAGGTGTTCGTGAGCCAGTAGAGCGCGACCTGGGTCAGCACCTGGTCCTTGCTCACCAGGCTGGTGCCGTTGCCGAAGTTCTCGAACAGCTCGTTGTAGGCGAGCTGCCCGACGGGCGAGTCCGACAGCCCGGCGGCGATCGTCTGGGGGCGGGTGCCGTTCATGCCGTTGTAGCCGCCGACGCTCTGGAACCACTGGAGGTGGCCCAGAGCGGCGTACTCCTCCGGCCCGAAGTCGTCCATCTCGCCCGGGGCGCCGGTCGGGAACGAGAACAGCTGGAGGACGTGGGCACCGAGGAAGCCCTCCGGGTCCATCACGGCCAGCTCACGCGACACCATCGCGCCGAGGTCGCTGCCGTGGGCGGCGTACGACTCGTAGCCGAGGCGGCGCATCAGGGTGTCCCAGGTGCGGGCGACCCGAGCGGCGGTCCAACCCTCGTCGACCAGCGGGGTGCTGAAGCCGAAGCCGGGGATCGACGGGACCACGACGTGGAAGGCGTCCTCGGCCCGGCCACCGTGGGCGACCGGGTCGGTGAGCGGGCCGATCAGGTCCAGGAACTCGGCGAACGACCCCGGGTAGGTGTGCGTGAGCACGAGGGCCCGCGCCCCCGGCTCCGCCGAGGGGACGTGGACGAAGTGGATGGTCTGGCCGTCGATCTCGGTCAGGAACTGTGGGTACTCGTTCATCCTGGCCTCCTGCTCGCGCCAGTCGAACTCGGTGCGCCAGTACTCGACCATCTCGCGCAGGTAGGACTCGGGGGTGCCGTAGTCCCAGCTGTCGCCGGGCGCCGCGGGCGCGAAGCGGGTGTTCTCGAGGCGGCGCTGCAGGTCGTCGAGGTCCGCCTGCGGGATCTCGATGGTGAAGGGGCGGATCTCGGCGGTGGGGGTGGTGGTCATGGCTGGTCTCCTTCGGTGCGGTTCTGGTTGGTGCTCCGCACGCTACGAGCCATTCCGGAACGGTTCTTTCCGCTATTCTCAGACCGATGCAGACAACTTCGGCCCGGCTCCTGGCCCTGCTCGGGCTGCTGCAGTCGCGGCCCGACTGGGCCGGCCCCGAGCTGGCCGCCCGGCTGGGTGTCACCGACCGCACGGTGCGCAACGACATGGCCCGGCTCCGCGACCTGGGCTACCCCGTCGACTCGGTCCGCGGCCGCGGCGGCCGCTACCGGCTC
>DASTDJ010000313.1:0-10808 GCA_035710425.1 Nocardioides sp. | reverse complement strand
TGGTGGCACTCGTCGAGCACCAGTGTCACCGGCCCGGCCTCGCGCAGCGCCGCGACCAGTGCCCGGCCGTTGTCGTGCAGTCGTTCGAGCACCGAGGTCGCCGGCCCGGTCTCCTCCGCCTCGGCGTCGAACACCGCCATCGCCTGGTAGGTCAGGGACGTCACCGGGGTCGCGAGGTCCCTGTCGGTGCCGATTGGGACCGGCGGGCCATCGAAGGTCTCCCAGCCGCGCACCCACTGGCCCTGGATCGCCGTGTTGGGGCTCAGCACGAGCGCCCGCACGCCGGGCCGCGCGGCGCCCTCGCGGCGGATGGTCTCCAGCCCGACCAGCGTCTTGCCGGCACCCGGGGGCAGCACCACCCAGGCGCGCGTGCGTCCGGCCGCCCGGACCGCGGCCAGGGCATCGAGCGCCTCGCGCTGGTGACGTCGCAGCGGGTGCGGGAAGGTCCGGCCGTCGTACGCCGTCGGCGGCGGCAGGCTCACCCCGCGGCGGCCTCGGCGCGGGCGCGTAGGTCTCCGACCATCCGGTCGGGGTCCTCGGCCGAGTAGACGGCGGATCCGGCGACGAAGACGTCGGCACCGGCATCGGCGCACCGCTCGATGGTCTCCAGCGAGATGCCGCCGTCCACCTGCAGCCAGGTCTCGATGCCGTGCTTGTCCATCAGCGCCCGAGCGGCCCGGATCTTCGGCAGGCAGAGGTCGAGGAACTTCTGGCCGCCGAAGCCGGGCTCGACGGTCATGATCAGCAGCATGTCGAGCTCGGGCAGCAGGTCCTCGTAGGGCTCGACCGGGGTCGCGGGCTTCAGCGCCATGCTGGCTCGGGCCCCGGCTGCTCGGATCTCCCTGGCCAGGCGCACCGGCGCCTTCGCGGCCTCGACGTGGAAGGTCACCGAGCCGGCGCCCGCCTCGACGTACGACAGTGCGTTGCGGTCGGCGTCCTCGATCATCAGGTGAGCGTCGAGCGGGGTGTCGGTGGCCCGCGACAGGGCCTCGACCATCGTCGGGCCGAACGTCAGGTTGGGCACGAAGTGGTTGTCCATCACGTCGACGTGCACCCAGTCGGCGCTGCGGATCCGGCTCACCTCGGCGCCGAGGTCGGCGAAGTCGGCGTTCAGGATGCTCGGCGTGATCTGGATCCCCACGGCGAGCAGCCTAGTGTCACTCCTCCGGCTCGTCCGGCGTCTCCTTGCCCTCGGCCTCGTCGCGGTCCGCCCACTCCAGCAGCGGGGCGATGTCGAAGACGTGGTCGTCGATGTCCTCGTGCAGGTCGCCGATCTCGGCGAACCGCTCCGGCATCGTGAAGATCGTGAAGTCGTGGGGGTCGCAGTCGTCGATCTCCTCCCAGCGCACCGGCGCCGACACGCGGGCGTCGGCGAAGCCGCGGACGGAGTACGCCGCGGCGATGGTGTGGTCGCGGGCGTTCTGGTTGTAGTCGACGAACAGGTGGTGCGGGTCGCGGTCCTTGCGCCACCAGGTGGTGGTGACGTCCTCGGGAGCGCGGCGCTCGACCTCCCGAGCGAACCCGAGAGCCGCCCGGCGCACCACCTTGTGACCGTGGTCGGGGCGGATCCGGACGTAGATGTGCAGCCCGCTGCCTCCGCTGGTCTTGGGGTAGCCGACGGCCCCGAGCTCGTCGAGGATCTCGTGGGCGACGTGGGCCACCCGTTGCACCTGGGCGAAGTCCGACAGTGGGCCGGGGTCGAGGTCGATCCGCCACTCGTCGGGCTTCTCGGGGTCCTCGCGGCGGCTGTTCCAGGGATGGAACTCGACCGTCGACATCTGCACCGCCCAGATCACGGACCCGAGCTCGGTGACACACAGCTCGTCGGCGGTGCGGTTCCATCGCGGGAAGTGCAGCCGCACGGTCTCCACCCACGGCGGCGCCCCGGCCGGGAGCCGCTTCTGGTGCACCTTGTCGCCGGCGAGCCCCTTGGGGAAGCGGTGCAGCATGCAGGGGCGCTCCCACAGGGCGTTGACGATGCCCGGCCCGACCGAGAGGTAGTAGTCGACCAGGTCCTGCTTGGTCGCGCCGCTCTCGGGGAAGTAGACGCGCTCGGGGTTGCTGACCCGGATCACCCGGTTGTCGACCTCGATCTCGATCGCGGGCGACTTCGACGCTGCCACCCGGACACGGTAGTCGGCCGTACCGTGTGGCCCGTGGACTTCGACCAGCCGCCCGTCGTACGCGTGTCGGTCGGGGATGACCACGACCTCGACCCGCACGCGTGGCCGATGACGATCCCCGCGGTGGCCCAGGTCGTGCGCGACGGTCTCGACCTCGGCCGCGGGGTCACGTTCCTCGTCGGCGAGAACGGCTCCGGGAAGTCGACGCTCGTGGAGGGCGTCGCGATGGCCTACGGGCTGTCCCCGGAGGGCGGCAGCCGGCACTCCCGCCACTCCACTCGCGCGTCCGAGTCCCCGTTGGGCAGCGCCCTCACGCTGCGGCGGGGCATCGGCTCGGGCCGCTGGGGGTTCTTCCTCCGTGCGGAGACCATGCACGGCTGGTACACCTACCTCGAGGACAACCCCGCTCGTCCTGGATCGGACGAGCCGGCGTTCCACGAGATGAGCCACGGCGAGTCGTTCCTCGCGGTGCTCCGCACCCGCTTCGACTCGCCCGGCTTCTACTGCCTCGACGAGCCCGAGGCGGCACTGTCGTTCTCCTCGACCCTCGGCCTGATCGGCGCGCTGCAGGACGTCGTCGACCGGGGCGGGCAGGTGCTGTGCGCCACCCACTCACCGGTGCTGGCGGCGATGCCCGGCGCGACACTGCTCGAGGTCGGCGACTGGGGCGTGCGGCAGACGACGTGGGCCGAGCTCGAGCTGGTCCAGCACTGGCGCCGCTACCTCGACGAGCCGCAGCGCTACCTCCGTCACGTGCTCGACTGACCCAGCAGGTCGAGCGCGAGCCGGTCGTCCGCGGCGTAGGGCATCGAGGTGGTCACCCGGTCGGCGAGGCCCGCGAACCGTGCCCGCACCTCGGCGCCGACCCGGTCGAGCTCGCCGACCACGGCGTACGCCGCCAGGATCTCGTCGTCGACCAGGTCGCCGAGCTCGGACCACCGGCCGGCCTTCGTCAGCGCGTGCGCCTCGTGGTGGAGCGCACCCCAGCCATGGTGCTCCAGGACCGGCAGATAGGCCGGCGTCGAGGCGTAGAAGCCGATCTGGCGGCGCACTCCGGCGACCGCCTCGGCGAGCTGCTCCTCGGTGCGTCCGGTCGCGACCATGCAGAGCGTGGAGACCTCGAAGGGCTGGTCCGCGCGGCCGTGCGCCTCCCGGCTCCGCCGGACGGCGGGTACGACGGCCTCGGACAGGTAGCCGCGCGACAGCAGCGGGTGGCAGATCAGCCCGTCGGCCACCGCACCGGCGGCGGCGAGCATCCGAGGACCGACGGCGGCGAGCCACACCCGCGGGCTCGGACCGTCCAGTGCGCCGGGCGAGAACAGCGGCGGCATCAGCGTGTGCTCGTAGAAGTCACCGCGGAACTCGAGCGGGTCACCGGTCTGCCAGGAGTGCCAGATCGCCCGGAGCGCCGCGACGTACTCCTGGATCCGCGCGGCCGGGCGCGACCACGGCATGTCGTAGCGGCGGGTGATGTGCGCCTTGATCTGGGAGCCGAGCCCCAGCACGAGCCGCCCGCCGGAGAGCCGCTGCAGGTCGAAGGCGGAGTACGCCAGCGCCATCGGCGTGCGCGCGAACGCGACCGCGATCGAGGTGCCGAGCTCGATCCGCTCGGTGGCGGTCGCTGCAAGGGCCAGTGCGACGAAGGGATCGTGCGCTGCCTCCGCGACGAACAGCCCGCCCACCGTCCCGCGCTCCTCCACCTCGCGAGCGATGTCGGCGATCCGCTCGGGCCTGCCGTGGAACGCGACGTCCACGGCGACCTCTCCGCTCATGCGTGGAGGCTACGGCGCAGCAGGGCCATGAACATCGCATCCGTGCCGTGCCGGTGCGGCCACAGCTGCACCGTCCGGGCCAGTGGCCCGACGCAGTCGGGGACGTCGGGCAGCAGGGCCCGGGCGTCGTCGAGCTCGACGTCGGGCCTCGAGTCGAGGGTCGCGGTGACGACCTCGGCCGTCTCGGCGAGCACCGGCGAGCAGGTCGCGTAGACCACCGCCCCACCCGGGCGGACCAGCTCGACCGCTGCGGCGAGCAGCAGTCGCTGCAGCGGCACCAGCGTGTCGAGGTCCTCCGGCCTGCGGCGCCAGCGCGCCTCGGGACGCCGCCGGAGCGCGCCGAGCCCGGTGCACGGCGCATCGACCAGCACCCGGTCGAACGACCCCGGGCGCAGCGGTGGTGCGGTGCCGTCGGCGGTCAGCACGCCGGTGACACCGTCCGAACCGGCCAGCGCCTGGGCCACCAGCCGGCTGCGGTGGTGCTGTCGCTCGACCGCCAGCAGGCCCGCTCCCCGCTCCGCCGCCAGCCCGGCAAGCAGCGCGGACTTGCCACCGGGCCCGGCACACAGGTCGAGCCACGAGCCGTCCGGTCCGTCCACCTCCGCCGCGCTCAGCACCAGCGGCACCAGCTGCGAGCCCTCGTCCTGGACGCCGGCCCGGCCCTCCGCGACCGCCGGGACGGCGGAGGGGTTGCCGCCGGCCAGCACCATGCCGTACGGCGAGTACGGCGTCGGCTCGCCCGGCAGCTCGGCCCGCTCCGCGCGTCCGGGCCGGGCCACCAGGGTCACCCGCGGCGAGTCGTTGTCGGCGGCCAGCAGCGCCTCGAGCTCGTCGTCGCCGACGGCCCGGCGCAGCTCCTCGACCACCCACGCCGGATGGCTGTGTCGGGTGGCGGCGTCGGGGGCGACCTGCGCCAGCCACTCGGAGAGGTCGTGTGCAGCGACCTTGCGGAGAACCGCGTTGGCGAACCCCGCCGCGCTGGTCTTGCCGGACGCCCGCACCAGGTCGACGCTGGTGCTGATCGCCGCGTGCGCCGGGACCCGCATCGCCAGCAGCTGGTGGGCGCCGAGTCGCAGGATGTCGAGCACGATCGCGTCGATCTTGCGCAGCGGCCGGCTGGCGCAGGCGGCCAGCACCGCGTCGTACGTGCCCTGGCGCCGGATCGTGCCCGAGGCGAGCTCGGTGGCGAACGCCGCGTCCCGTGGGTCGAGCCGGTGCCGCTCGAGTGCCGCGGGGAGGGCGAGGTTGGTGTAGGCGTCGTCCTCGCGCACCACCCGGAGCACGTCGAGGGCCGCCAGGCGGGGCCGGTCCGCCGACCTAGCCATCGCCGAAGCGCAGGCCGGCGTCGTCGCGCAGGCCGCGCGCCCAGTCCGCTGCCGGCATCTGCTTCTTGCCGAACGCCTTGACCTCGCCGAGCCGCACCGGGTCGGTGCCGGTGCCGACCAGCACGTCGCGCTTGCCGATCCGCAGCTCCCCCGGCGCGAGCCCCTCGGCGTCCGAGGCGATCCGCACCGGCCCGACCTTGATCCGCTCACCTTCGTGCGTCGACCAGGAGCCCGGAGCCGGGGTGCACGCGCGGATCCGCCGGTCGACGGCGACAGCGGGCTCGGTCCAGTCGATGGCGGCGTCCTCGACGCCGATCTTGGGCGCGAAGCTCACGCCCTCGGCCTGCTGCTCCCGTGCCTCGAGCGAGCCGTCGGCGATCCCGTCGAGGGTGGCCACCAGGAGGCCCGCGCCGCCCTCGGCCAGCCGCGCGAGCAGCTCGCCCGCGGTGTCGTCGGGCCGGATCCGCTCGGTCATCACGCCGTACGCCGGCCCGGCGTCGAGCTCCTTGACGATCCGGAACGTGGTGGCGCCGGTCACCTCGTCGCCGGCCCAGATCGCGTGCTGGACGGGCGCCGCCCCGCGCCAGGCGGGCAGGCAGGAGAAGTGCAGGTTGATCCAGCCGTGCTCGGGGATGGCCAGCGCCGACTCGGGCAGCAGGGCGCCGTAGGCCACGACCGGGCAGGCATCGGGCTGCAGCTCGCGCAGCGCCTCCTGGAACTCGGGCTCCCGCGGATGTGCCGGCTTCAGCACCGGCACTCCGAGCTCCTCGCCGCGCTGCGCCACCGGGCTCGCGACCAGCTTGCGCCCGCGGCCCGATGGGGCGTCGGGCCGGGTGACCACACCGACCAGCTCGTGCTGAGAGGCGACGATCGCCTCCAGCGCCGGCAACGCGACTTCTGGAGTGCCCGCGAAGACCACCCTCACAGGCTGAGGCCGCCGGTCGGATGCGGACTGATCTTCACGGTCGGCCGCTCCAGGCCGAACCACTGCGACTCCCGGATCTCCTTCATCGCGGCCTTGCGCGCAGCGGTGTCCAGGCGGTCGATGAACAGCACCCCGTCGAGGTGGTCGGTCTCGTGCTGGATCGCCCGGGCGAGCAGCTCGCTGCCCTCGATCGTCACCGGGTCGCCGTACATGTTGAACCCCTTGGCGACCACCGAGAGCGCGCGTTTGCAGTCGTAGGTCAGCTCGGGAAGCGACAGACACCCCTCGGGGCCGTCCTGGATCTCATCGGACAGGTCGAGCACGGGGTTGATCAGGTGGCCGACCTCGTCATCGACGTTCCAGGTGAAGGCGCGCAGGCCGACCCCGATCTGCGGCGCGGCGAGGCCCGCTCCGGGCGCGGCCAGCATGGTGTCGGTGAGGTCGGAGATCAGCGTGCGCAGCTCCTTGTCGAAGTCGACGACCTCGGTCGCGGGCTTGCGCAGCACCGGGTCGCCGAACAGCCGGATCGGCTGGATGGCCAACGGGAACTCCTCGGGGTGGACGGCGCGGGCCAGTCTACGAACCGCCCGGTCGGTGGCCGGTGGCCAGCACCTCGATCCCCCCTCCAGCAGACGCTGCAGCCCGAGCTCGAGGCGGCCCGGGACGCCAGCCTCCAGTGGGTGCGCTGACCCTCACCCGAAGGCGACCGGGTCGACCTGGATGCGTACGGCGTCCAGCTTGCGGCCCGAGCGCGCCCGCTGCAGCTCGCCGAGCGCGCGGGAGAGCCGGCCCCCGTGGGCGCGCGGGACCCGGACCACGACCCGCTCCTCGTCGTCCACCGGCACCGGTCCGAGGACCTCGGCACCCTCCGGGAGATCGAGCAGCGTGACCGCGTCGTCGACGGCCCCCGGCTCGCCGGTGATCGTGGCCAGCCGCGAGGCCGGGGGCAGGTGGGCCTCCTGCCGCTCCGCCATCTCGCGCCCCGCGAACCCCGCCTGGTCCCAGCGCACCAGCGCCTGGACGGCGGGTTCGGCCGGGTCGCCCACCACCAGCGTCGTGCCGCCCGGCCGGATGAGCCCGACGGCGTTGCTCCACCGGCGCAGGGCCTCCTCGCCCGCCCGGAGGTCGGCCCTGGCCAGCAGCAGCCAGGCGTCGAGCAGCACCACCGCGGCGTACCCTCCCGCGGCCACCGGCTCGGCGCCGGGCGTCGCCACCACGATCGACGGGTGGGCGTCGACATCGGTCAGGATCCGGTCGCGCGCGGAGGTCAGGACCCGGGTGCCCGGGAACGCCCGGCCCAGCTCCTCGGCGGTGCGCGCGTCGCCGAGCACCGGCGCGCGCAGCCCGTGGCCGCCGCACTCGGCACACGCCCACGGGTCAGCGGCGGTGCCGCACCAGCGGCAGGCCGGCGGCGTGGTCGGGCCCGTCAGGGTGAGCGGCCCCGAGCACGCCCGGCACCGAGCCGGTGTGCGGCAGCGGTCGCAGGCCAGGGCGAGGGCGTAGCCGGCACGAGGCGTCAGCACGAGCACCGGGCCCTCCTGCAGCCCGGCTCGGAGCGCATCGTGCGCCTCGTGCGGGACCCGGGATGCGTGCGGGTCTCGGTCGAGGCTGTGGTCGGTGGCCCCGGCGACGCGCACGGTCAGCCGGCTGCGCAGCAGCTCG
Source organism: Nocardioides sp. (assembly GCA_035710425.1). Taxonomy (GTDB): domain Bacteria; phylum Actinomycetota; class Actinomycetes; order Propionibacteriales; family Nocardioidaceae; genus Nocardioides. The sequence goes on along the minus strand of DASTDJ010000313.1, from coordinate 3,001 downwards.
CGCGGCGCGGCGATCTCGTGCGCCCAGCCGGTGCGGAGGAGGTACTCCCCCTCGACGCTGCGCGCGAAGCCGCCCAGCAGGGCGGCCGCGCCCTCACGGTCGGCGCGGAGCAGGAGTGTCTCGCGGGTGTGAGGGTAGGGCGCTCGCGGCTCGGCGTAGAGGTCGTCGCCGTCGTCCCAGATCGCCACCAGGCCGAGGTCGTGAACGGGCGCGAAGGCGGCGCTGCGCGTGCCCACCACGATCCGCCGGGCGCCCCGGGCGACGGCGAGGAAGTCGCGGTAGCGGGCCGCGGGGCCGCCCTCGCTCGTCAGCACGACGTGGTGGCCGGGACCGAGCACCGCGGTCAACGCCGTGTCGACCCGGGCGACGTCCTTGACGTCGGGAAGGCAGATCAACGCGCCCCTCCCACCGGCGGCCGTCGCGCCCGCGGCGTGGGCGAGCAGCGTCGGCCAGTCGTCGCCCGGCGCGACGCTCCACACCGCGCGTGGCGCGCCGCCGTCGCGGAGGTGCTGCAGGAACGCCGACGCGTGGTCGTGGTGCCCCCATGCCGCGGTGGCCTCCTCGGCCCGCCAGGCGAGCTCGGCGGGCGCCGGCTCCGAGGGCTGCTTCTCGGTGGTCGCGTGCCGCGGGGGTACGGCGAGGCGCAGCACGTCGGAGCGCACCCCGGCGTAGCGCTGCGCGAGGTCGCCCGCGAGCTCCGCGATCGCGGGGCTGAGCACGCGCTCGCCGCTCAGCACCCGGCGCAGCGGGGTGAGCCGGCCGGGATGGTCGGACTCGTCCGCCCTGCCCACGACGTAGCCGTCGACGTCCTGGCCCGCGAACCGCACCTTGACCCGCACCCCCGGCTGCGCGTCGACGGCCATCGCCGCGGGCACCAGGTAGTCGAACGGGCGGTCGAGGTGGGCCAGCGCGACGTCGACCAGCACCCGCGCTACCGGCTGCTCGGCGGCCGGCTCGGTCTCAGCGGCCTTCCTGGCCCGGGCCGTCCGCGCCTTGACCTTCGAGCCGACCACGGACGCGCGAAGACCGGGCAGCAGATCCTGCTGCCCGGTCTCGTCGCGTGTGGTGCCTGCCATGGCGGCTGTTCTACCAGCCGCCCCGGACCTACTGACCGACGGCGGCCTTGAGGGCCTCGGCGCGGTCGGTGCGCTCCCAGGTGAACTCGGGCAGCTCCCGGCCGAAGTGGCCGTAGGCCGAGGTCTTGGCGTAGATCGGGCGGAGCAGGTCGAGGTCGCGGACGATCGCGGCGGGACGCAGGTCGAAGACCTGGAGCACGGCCTGCTGGATCTCCTCGTCGGAGACGGTGCCGGTGCCGAACGTCTGGATGAAGACGCCGACCGGGTGGGCCTTGCCGATCGCGTAGGCGACCTGGGCCTCGCAGCGGCGGGCCAGGCCCGCCGCCACGACGTTCTTGGCCACCCAGCGCATGGCGTAGGCCGCGGAGCGGTCCACCTTCGACGGGTCCTTGCCGGAGAACGCGCCGCCACCGTGGCGGGCCATGCCGCCGTAGGTGTCGACGATGATCTTGCGGCCGGTCACGCCGGCGTCACCCATCGGGCCGCCGATGATGAACTGCCCGGTCGGGTTGACCAGCAGCCGGTAGCCCTCCGAGGGGATGTCGAAGGTCGCCAGGATCGGGTCGATGACGTGCTTCTTCACGTCCGCCTCGAGCGTCTCGAGCGTGACGTCGGCGGAGTGCTGGCTGGAGAGCACGACGGTGTCGATGCGGACCGGGCGGTCCTCCGCGTCGTACTCGATGGTGACCTGGGTCTTGCCGTCGGGGCGCAGGTAGGGCAGCGTCCCCTCCTTGCGCACCGCGGTGAGCTTCTCGGCGAGCCGGTGGGCCATCATGATCGGGAGCGGCATCAGCTCGGCGGTGTCGTCACAGGCGTAGCCGAACATCAGGCCCTGGTCGCCGGCGCCCTGCCAGTCGAGCTCGTCGGTGGAGTCCCCGACCCGGGCCTCGTGGCCCTTGTCGACTCCCTGCGCGATGTCGGGCGACTGCTGACCGATCGCGATCTGCACGCCGCAACCGCGGCCGTCGAAGCCCTTCTCGCCGTCGTCGTAGCCGATCTCGACGATCTTGTCGCGGACGAGCGCGGCGATCGGCGCGTAGCTCTTGGTCGTCACCTCACCGGCGACGACGACGAGGCCGGTCGTCAGCAGGGTCTCGCACGCCACCCGGCTGGTCGGGTCGTCGGCGATCAACGCGTCCAGGACGGTGTCGCTGATCGCGTCGGCGATCTTGTCCGGGTGACCCTCGGTCACGGACTCCGAGGTGAAAAGGCGTCCAGCCACAGTGCTTACTCCGCTCAGGCAGGTGTCGTTCGACTCAGGATGTCTCAGGATATGTGGTGACCAGCATGCAAGATGGTCATCTCAGGAAACGAATCGGCACGCCAACTGTCACGCCCGGAACCGGGTGACGACCTGGTCCCAGATGACGTGCGCGAGGGCGGTCTTGGAGCCGCGTGGCACCTCCACAGCAGCGCCGTCGGCGCCGAGGATGACCGCCTCGTTGTCGGGGCTTCCGAAGACGGCTCCTCCGCTGACGTCGTTGACCACGAGCAGGTCGCAGCCCTTGCGGGCGAGCTTGGCCCGGGCCAGGTCGAGGACCGACCCGGAGGCGTCGCCGGTCTCCGCGGCGAACCCGACGATCACCGAGTCGGGGCGGGCGCGATGGGTGGAGATCTCGTGCAGGATGTCGACGTTCTGCACCAGCGAGATCGTCGGGGCGGAGCCGTCGTCGGCCTTCTTGATCTTGGCCTCGGACACGTCGTCGGTGCGGAAGTCGGCCGGCGCGGCCGCCATCACCACCGCATCGGCCGTGGCGGCCGCGGCGACCACCTCGTGGTGCATCTGGGCGGTGGTCTCGACCCGCACCACCTTGACCCCGGCCGGGTCGGGCAGCGCGACGTTGGCGGCGACCAGGGTCACCTCGGCGCCGCGGGCGACGGCGGCCCTGGCCAGCGCGTAGCCCTGGCGCCCGGACGAGCGGTTG
>DASTDJ010000312.1:0-7608 GCA_035710425.1 Nocardioides sp. | reverse complement strand
TGCGCTGCGGCCCGACGCTCCGACCGACTGGCAGCGGCCCGCCTGGTGGTCCGAGGTCGTCAACGCGACCCGGCCTGTGGTGCTGGTCTCCCAGGGCACGATCCGGCCCGACCTGACCGAGCTGGTCGAGCCGACCATTCGCGCACTCGCCGACAGGAACGTCCTGGTCGTGGTCACCACCGGGCAGGCAGACCCGATCGACCTCGCACGCGCGTACGTCGACCCGCTGCCGGCCAACGTCAGGGTCGCGAAGTTCGTGCCCTACGACCAGCTCCTCCCCCACGTGAGCTGCTTCGTGACGAACGGCGGCTACACCGGCGTCACGCTGGCCCTGCACCACGGCGTGCCGCTGGTGCAGGCCGGCACCACCGAGGAGAAGTCCGAGATCGGCGCCCGCATCGCCTGGACCGGGGTCGGCGTGCGGCTCGGCACCACCCGGCCCTCGGCCGGCGCCGTGCGTCACGTGGTCGACCTGGTGCTCTCCGAGGACCGGTACGCCGCCGCGGCCGCGCGCGTCCAGGCCGAGATGGCGGAGCACGACGCCGGTCGCGAGGGAGCGGCCCTGCTCGAGCGGCTGGCGGCGCGGACGAGGCAGCCCGTGTCCTTCACCGGATGACCCAGCGCGGCGCTAGCCTCGCCACGTGGACCTGCCCGTGATGCCGCCCGTCCAGCCGATGCTCGCCAAGGCCGTCAAGGGCGTGCCCGACCCGCAGAAGTTCGGAGGACTGAGCTTCGAGCCGAAGTGGGACGGCTTCCGCGCCATCGTGTTCCGCGACGGCGACGAGGTGGAGTTCACCAGCCGCAACACCAAGCCGCTCACCCGCTACTTCCCCGAGCTGGTGGACGCGGCGCTGGAGCAGCTGCCCGAGCGGTGCGTGCTCGACGGTGAGATCTTCGTGGCGATCGGCAAGCGGCTGGAGTTCGAGACGTTGCAGGAGCGGATCCACCCCGCGAAGTCGCGGATCGACATGCTCGCCGAGAAGACGCCGGCCAGCTTCGTGGCCTTCGACCTGCTCGCGCTCGACGACACGTCGTACGTCGACAAGCCGTTCTCGGAGCGCCGGGCGGTGATGGAGGACCGACTCGCCGACCTGAGCGGCCCGTGCTACCTGACCCGCACCACCGACGACCCCACGATGGCCCAGGAGTGGTTCGAGCAGTTCGAGGGCGCCGGGCTCGACGGGGTGATCGCGAAGCCGCTGCCCGCGACGTACACGCCGAACGGCCGCACCATGATGAAGATCAAGCACGAGCGCACCGCCGACGTGGTGGTGGCCGGCTACCGCGAGCACAAGACGTCCACCCCCGAGCAGCCGCTGCTCGGCAGTCTCCTGCTCGGCCTGTACGCCGACGGAGAGCTGCAGCACGTGGGGGTCAGCGCCAGCTTCACCGCGGCCCGGCGGGCCGAGCTGATCGAGGAGCTGCAGCCCCTGGTGTGTGACATCCAGGACCACCCGTGGGGCAAGTGGGAGGAGTGGGCGATCGCCAACCCCGACCGGGTGCCCGGCACCCAGAGCCGCTGGAGCCAGGGCAAGGACCTGAGCTTCACCCCGCTCCGTCCCGAGCGGGTCCTCGAGGTGAAGTACGACGCCATGGAGGGCCGCCGGTTCCGGCACACCGCGCACTTCAAGCGATGGCGCGACGACCGCGATCCCGAGTCGTGCGGGTACGACCAGCTGGAGCAGCCGGTGAGCTATGACCTGGGTAGTGTGTTGTCAGCGAATCCGGAGGGTTGAGCGATGACGGATGACACTCGCAACGACGACATCACCGACGGCATCGGTGACTACCACGTCGTGCTGCTCGTGGAGCAGGAGCTCGCCGCGATCGACGCCGCTCAGGTGCGCGCGCTGCACGACGAGATCGAGGACCGCGTCGTCTACCACGTGCTGATCCCGCTCGAGGACGCCGCGGCGCGCATCGAGGCCTCGATGGGGTCGCTGTCGGCCGGCGAGATGCTGGCCTCGCCCGCGATGACGATGCGCGACGTCGACCTCGACGCCGTACGCAAGGACTGCAAGGACCGCTCCGACCGCGAGCTGAAGGTCACCGTGGCGGCGCTGGAGGCCACCGGCGCCACGATCGGCAGCGGGACCGTGATCGCCGAGCCGCCCATCGACGCGCTGGCCGCCAAGGTCACCGAGGTCGACGGCCGAGAGGCGATCATCCTGACCCGCTCGCACGTCGTCGCCGAGTTCTTCCACCTCGACTGGACGTCCCGGGCCCGGCGCAAGATCGGCGTCCCGGTGCTCCACCTGCTCGAGCACGAGAACTTCGACGAGCAGGCCGGCGGCGGCGAGGGCATCACCGGCGTCTGACTGCCCTTCCCATAGGCTCGCCTGCGTGAAGTTCGCGCGCCGTCGACCCGCCGAGGGACCCGACGCTGCCGACCCGACACCAGCGCCTCCGACGCCGCCACGCGGCGCCCCGGTCGCCGCCTTCGCGGGGATCCTGGACGGGCAGCGGCTGTGGCTGGCGGTCGACGACGCGCCGGGCTCGCTCGCGCTCCGCGACACCGCCTCCGGAGACGTGATCGCCCCCGAGAACGAGGTCCCCGCCGACGACCAGCCCGGCTACCGCGCGGCCCGGCTCGACCTGGCCCAGCTGCCCGGCGACGCCGAGGCGACGTACGACGTGGTGCTGGTGCCGGCGCGCAACAGCACCCCGAAGCCGGTGTGGAGCCGGCCGCTGGGCGGCGTTCGGCCGCGACCGGCCGAGGACGGACGCACGCAGTGGCGGCTGGGCCGTACCGACCAGGGCCTGCTCCAGGTGCACCGGGGCGAGGTCGACGACGCCGCCGAGCTGCGGGCCGTGGAGGCGGGCGACGACGGGCTGCGCCTCACGCTGGCCGGCACCGGCAGCACGCTCGCACTGCTCGCCGACGACGAGGTCGTGCTGACGCTCCCGGTCGAGGGATCGACGGTGACGCTGGGGACCGCCTCGCTGCCGCAGCCGCGTGAGCAGCCGTACCAGGTCGTCGTCGGGGAGGCCGGCTCCTGGCTGCCGGTCAGGCGGCGCGCCAACGACCTGGCCGAACCCGGCCGCGGTGCTCCGCTCCCGGCCCTGGTCGACGAGGGCGACAAGGAACGCCTGCGGCTGCGCTGGTCGCCGAAGGCGCTGCTGGTGGCCCGGGTGCTGGATCCGGAGGGCGACGAATGAAGATCGCCTTCATCGTCTTCAACATCGACGGCATGGGTGGCACGTCCCGCTCGGCCATCACCCAGGCCAACGCGCTGGCGCCGCACCAGGACGTCCGGATCGTCAGCATCACCCGGTCCGCCGACCGGCCGCACTACGACATCGACCCCGGCATCGCGGTCGACTACCTCGTCGACGTCCGCGACCCGAAGAAGCCGCTGGCCGTCCCCGAGGGGCTGGTGCCGGCCGACGCAGGGGCCGGGCTGCACCGGCAGGAGTCGGCGCTGGTGCCGAACCGCTGGGACAAGCAGTTCACCGCGCTCTGCGACGTCGCGATGGAGGCGGTCCTGCCGACCCTCGACGTCGACGTCGCGGTGACGGTCACACCCGGCCTGCTCGTCGCAGGGATCGACCTGTTGCCCGACCAGGTCGTGGTCGTCCATCAGGAGCACCGGTCGTCGTCCGGCCGCTCGCGCGGGATGGAGCCGCTGCTCAACTACGCCCCGCGAGCCGACGTCGTGGCGATGCTGACGCCGCCGCTCGAGGAGTGGCTGCACGAGCAGCTGGGCCCGCTCTGTCCGCCGACGGTGGTGATGCCCAACCCGCTGCCGCTGGGCTTCCACCCGCGCTCGCGCCTCGACAGCCCGCTGATCCTGACCGCCGGCCGGCTGGTGCAGGAGAAACAGTTCCCGCTGCTGGTCGCGGCGTTCGCCGAGATCGCCGACCAGGTCCCCGAGTGGCGGCTGCGGATCTGCGGCACCGGCCCGGAGCGGCCCGAGCTGGTCCGCGAGATCCGCAAGTGGGGTCTCTGGGACCGCGTCGAGCTGCCCGGCGGCGTCACCGACATGGCGGCCGAGTGGGCCAAGGCCTCGGTCGCCGCGCTGACCTCGCGAACCGAGGGCTTCCCGCTGGTGGTGCAGGAGGCGATGGCCGCCGGAGTGCCGGTCGCCAGCTTCGACTCCGCATCGGGGCCGCGGGAGATCATCGAGCACGAGGTCAACGGACTGCTGGTCGGCCCGCAGTCGGTCGCCGGGATGTCGGCGGCGCTGCTCCGGCTGACCACCGACGCCGAGCTCCGGCAGCGCCTCGGCCAGGGCGCGCTCCGCACCGCCCGGCAGTACGACGCCGGCGCGCTCGCCGAGCGCTGGATCGGTGTCTTCGCCGAGGCCCGGGCGCGGCGCGCCAACCACGGGCGGCTGACCGCCGCGGTGACCACGACGAAGGGTGGTTTCGAGGCGCAACCCGCTCGCACCTCACCCATCGTGACCGACGTGACGCCGGCCCGGGCGCGGCACGAGGCGCTCACGTGCGCGGTGGAGGCGGCCCGCGCGACCGGGGCCGACTGGCTGGTCGTCCCGCCCCACGAGCACGGGACGACGATCATGGTGCTGCCGATGACGGCGCGCGACGCGTTCCTGGCGGCACTCGTCGAGCAGGACCCGCCGGCGTACCTCTCGCTGCGCGACCCGGAGCTCAACGGCTGGCACGAACGCCGCGGCACCGTGGCCGCCCTCGGCACCAGCCTCAGGCGCGGCATGACCACGGCCGTGTGCATCGAGCCCTGGCCCGAGGCCGACGGTCGGCCGAGCCTGCTCGGCCAGGGCTGCACCGTCGAGGTGCAGTTCTGGGAGCGCTCGACCAGCGGTGAGCTGGTCGGACCGCGCCGCAACCCCTACGCCGACCGGATGCCCGCTGGGCTGGAGACCGTCGAGGTGGAGGTCGAAGGCGTCAAGGTCCCGACGCTGCCGCTGATGGCGGCGCCCACCGTGGGCGAGGTCCGGTTCCCGGTCGACGTGGTCTACACCTGGGTCGACGGGAGCGACCCGGCCTGGAACGACGCCCGCGAGCAGCGGCTGGCCGCTGTCACCGGCACCGCCCAGACCAGGGAGTCGAGCGGGCAGGCCCGGTTCATCGCGCACGACGAGCTCCGCTACTCCTTCCGCAGCATCCACCTCTTCGCCCCGTGGGTACGCCGGATCCACCTGGTCACCGCGGGCCAGGTCCCGGACTGGCTGGACACCGACCACCCGATGGTCAACCTGGTCGACCACGCGCAGATCCTCCCGGCGGAGGGTCTGCCGACGTTCAACTCCCACGCGATCGAGACCTCCCTGCACCGGATCGACGGGCTTGCCGAGCACTTCGTCTACTTCAACGACGACTTCCTGCTCGGCCGGCCGCTGCGGCCCGAGACGCTGTTCAGCGCCTCCGGCCTGTGCGCGACGTACTTCTCCCCGATGACCATCGGCCTCACCGACGCCCCCGACGCGGCGCCGTTCCTCAAGGCCGCATGGAACAACCGGGCGCTGCTGCAGGAGGCGTTCGGCGCGGTGACCACCCGCAACCTCGCGCACGCGCCGTACGCCCACCGGGTCTCGGTGCTCGAGGAGCTGACCGAGCGGTTCCCCGAGCCTCTGGCTGCGACCGCCCGGTCGCCGTTCCGCAGCGACACCGACGTCTCGACGCTGAGCTCTCTCGCCCAGCACTTCGCGCTGCTCACCGGCAAGGCGTACGCCGCCGAGCCCAGCCTGACGTTCGTCAACCTCAGCAACGCCGACGTCGATCGGCAGCTGACCAAGGTCCTCGACCGCGACCAGGACTTCATCTGCCTGGCCGACCACCACGACCACGCGATGAGCGTCGAGCAGCTCGACGCCCTGCTGGCCGACTTCTACCGCGACTACTTCCCCGTCGCCGCCCCGTGGGAGAAGGCCTGATGGCGATCTTCAAGCGAGGGTCCGACGCCGCCCAGGCCGTCTACGCGCGGATGCTCGACGGCGAGCACCTGTGGCTCGCGGTCCGCGGCGAGGGCCCGCTGCTGCTGCGCCGCAACGGCGCTCCCGACCTGCAGTTGCCCACCGAGCCGCAGACCGACGCCGACGGGCCGCTGCTCACCGCCCGCTTCCCGCTCGCGGAGGCGCTCGCCGACGTCAGCGACGTCAAGGTCGAGCTGCGGCTGTACGCCGGGTCGGGGCGCCGCGCCGCGCCGGTGGAGTACGCCGCCGCGGCACCCGCGGGTCCCGGCCTCGCCGAGCCGACCACCCGCGACCGCCGCTGGCAGTACCACGTCGTCGACGCGGACGGCCTGGTGATCCGACGCAACCGACTCTCCGCCACCGTCGCGGTCCTGGGCTTCACGACCGACAACGGCGTCGCGGTGCTGGTGGACTCGCACGCGAGCCACGCTGCGCTGGTGAGCCACGGACACCGCTTCGCCGAACTGCCGATCGCCGACGGGGCAATCTCGCTCAACAACTTGCCGCCGCTGGCGGTCGGCGCGATCGCGACGTTGCGCGTGGGCGCCGCCGACGTGGTCCGTGCCGGCAACGCCCTCGACCGGCCGATGGCCGGCGTGGCCCTGCCGCCGCTCCCGGACCCGGCCACCTCGCTCCGGTGGGCCAAGGACGGGCTGCTGTCCGTCCGCCGGGAGGACGCGCAGTGAAGATCGCGTTCCTCATCTCCACGGTCCACGACCTGGGGGGCACCGCCGGAGCGGTCGTCACCCAGGCCAACGCGCTGTGCGCGCGGCACGACGTGGAGATCATCAGCGTCTACCGCGACGAGGGCCACCACTTCCCGGTCGACCCGAAGGTCACCGTCACCGACCTGGTCGACCTGCGCGACAACAAGGTCTCGATGCCCGGCCTCGATCCCGCCACGGCCGCGGCGCTCCAGGGGCGCCAACCGACGATGATCGAGGCCGGCTCCGACCCGACACTGGACGCGCTGGCCGACGTCGCCCTCGAGGCTGCGCTACCCGACCTCGACGCTGACGTCCTGGTGACGGTGACACCCGGCACGCTCGGCTACGCCACCCAGCTCGCGCCCGCCCGCACCGCGATCGTGCACCAGGAGCACCGGTCCTCCAGCCAGCGACCCAACAGCAGGCGGCTGCTGCTCGACCACGCCCGCCGGGCCGACGTGGTGGTGATGCTCACCGAGCCGATGGCCCACTGGCTCGCCGTCGAGCTCGGCGCGGACGCGCCGCAGGTCGAGGTCGTGCCCAACGCTCTGGCCCCCGCCTACCGGCCGCGATCGCCGCTCACCGAGCCGGTGATCCTGGCCGCCGGCCGGCTGGCCACCGAGAAGCAGTGGACCCACCTGATCGGCGCGTTCGGGATGATCGCCGACCGGATCCCCGAGTGGCGGGTGCGGATCTTCGGGTCCGGCCACGCCCGTTTCGACATCATGTCGATGTCGCGCCAGCTGGGCCTGTGGGACCGGGTGGAGTGCCCCGGCCCGACCGCCGACCTGACCAGCGAGTGGGCCCGGGCCAGCATCTCGGCGCTGACCTCGCGGCCCGGCGAGGGATTCCCGCTGGTGATCCAGGAGGCGATGGCCGCGGGCGTCCCCGTCGTCGCCTACGACATGCCGTCCGGGCCCCGTGACCAGATCGACGACGGCATCGACGGGCTGCTCGTCACCCAGGGGTCCCGGCACGGCATCGCCGCCGGGTTGCTGCGGCTGGCC
>DASTDJ010000311.1:0-6524 GCA_035710425.1 Nocardioides sp. | reverse complement strand
TGACGCTGGAACGGAAACTCGACGAGGCGGTCCTTGAGCAGGACCCGTGCGGACCTGGTCACCCGTCGTACGCGCGAGGCCCCGATGCGCCTGACGAGCTCTGCCTCGATCTCCGGATGCCGGAAGTGGAAGAAGTGGCCGGAGTAGTCCCAGACGAAGCCGTCTCGGCGCACGGTGCGGCAGTAGCCGCCGACATCGTCGGACGATTCGCAGAGCAGGTAGTCATCGGCCCGCAGTGCCTGGGCGAACGCCAGACCCGTCACACCCCCGCCGACGACCAGGACTCCGGTGCGAAGCTCAGCCATACGTCCCTCGGATCAGCTGGAACGCTTCCGCTGCGGTCGAGTAGGCCAGCCTCCCGCGGTAGCGGGCCGCGAGCTCGATCGTGTCCAGGCTGAAGAGATGCTCGGACGAGCCGAGCTGGGTCACGAACGCACCGCACGCCTCGAGCTTGCGCTCGAGCTGCTCCGCGGTCAGGGGCACGATGACATTCGGCTCGAAGTCGCGTTCCATGGTCGTCTCGTACGCCAGTGCTATGCCGCGGTAGAAGTGGGGACGCATCACCGCCTGGAACGCGTCGAACACGGCGCGATGGTCCTGGTTGTAGGAGCGCGCCGGCACGAGTACGAGATCGGCGGCCACGCGGGAGACGCCCTCTTCGATCGCCCCGATCAGATCGGCCGCAGACAGCGCATCGAGCCGGTGGTGCCACTCGCTGCCGAACGCGACGCTCCTGCTGTCGAGTCCGAGGATCCGGTCGACCGACAACGACTCACGCATCCGGACGTCGCCGGCGTACTCCTGGTACTCACGGCTGTCGTCGTAGATCTTGGCGTACTTCGCCGGCACCTCCGACAACAACAGACTGTGGACCTCGGCACCTTGGTCGGCCAGCCTCTGCAACAGCCCTGCACAGCCGATGGCGAGGTCGTCGGGATGGGGTTCGAGGACAAGCGCTCGAGTCACCGTCGTCAGCATCGCTGCTCCCTGCACCCTTGTGTGAACAGCAGTCTCCACACCGACGGGCGCAGAGTCCACGGGCGGGGATCCGGACTCCTTCGAATCGCCTGACTGTCGGCACTCGACGGCAGATCGAGGACGCGCCGGCCGTTGTCTGACGTCCGTCGTCGAGGTTGGCCACGGTCGGTGCCCATCAACAGAAATCGAACCTGAGTTCGACTCGGCGACCATCGATCCAGCGGCTCCCGGGTGGGTGAGGCAGAGATGGTCGACCAGCTGACCGCGATGGAGAGGCTGAAGTCCGGGTTGGCGGCGTCGCGAAGCCGGTCCGAAGGCGCGCGTGGGGTGCCGGCCAAGGAGCGGTGCCGTGGGTTGGCGGCGGAGATCGCGCTGGCGCGGCACGACAGCCCGGTCCGCGGGAACCAACATCTGGGGGCCGCCCTCGCGCTGGTCCACGAGATGCCTGACACCCACGCCGCGCACCCGCCCCACCCGGGGTCCGCGTCGACACCTACGTGCTCGCGGTCTGATCAGCCGTCGAGCAGCGCGATCGTCTCCGCGAAGCCGTCCAGCGCGTCGCCGATCGCGCCCTCGCTGACACCCGGCAGCTGGAACCTGACCAGGCACTCGGTGACGCCCAGCTCCTCCTCGTACCGCCGCAGCTCGGCGGCGACCGTCTCCGGCGAGCCGATCAGGAACAACCCGTCTGCCCAGCGCTTCAGGCTGTCGATCGAGTCATCGTCGGGATAGGTGGGGTGCAGCGGCCGGTAGACCTTGCCGTACTCGTGCCGGATCCCCGGAGCGAAGAGCCGCCACGCCTCCTCGTCGGTCTCGGCGACGAACGCCTCCCGTCGCAGTGGCTGTTCGACCACCGGAGGTACGCCGGCCGCCTCCCGTGTCTCGCGGAACAACGCGAGCTGCCCGCGGAGCTTGTCGATCCGGTTGCCGGGTGGCATCACCCACGCGTCCCCGCTGACCGCGGCTCGCCTCACTCCGGGATCCTCCAGAGCCCCCATCCAGAGCGGTACGCCGTCCGGGTTCACCGGCAGCGGACGGACCCGAGCCCCGCGGAAGCTGTAGTGCCCCTCGCCGTCCACCACCTCGCCGTCGAGCAGCCGGCGGACGACCCCGATCGAGCTCTGGTAGATGCGGGCGCGCTGCCGGTAGGGCACACCGAAGCCGTCGAACTCCGCCTCCATCCAGCCCAGGCCGACACCCAGGACCGCGCGCCCGCCCGACATCAGGTCCAGCACGGCGGTCTCCTCGGCGACCGCCACCGGGTGGTGCAGCGCCAGGATCACGATGTCGGTGCCGATCCGCATCCGCTGGGTCACTGCTGCCGCGGCACTCGCGAGCAGCATCGGGCGCGGCAGCCAGCCGTCGTCGAGGAAGTGGTGCTCCGCGAACACCACCGACGAGAAGCCCCGCGTGTCGGCCTTCGCGATGTCGCGCAACCCGCGCTCGACGACCGACTGGCCGGACTCGCCCGGGCCGACCTGGAAGCTGTAGTGCAGTCCGATCTTCATGCGGACGACTCCTCTGGTACGACGGACCGAGACTGCGGGGCGAGGAAGCGGCCGGCCGGCTCCGGGGCCACGAGCTCCCCGTCCGCCGCGACCAGCCGCCCTCGCAGGTAGGTGGCGGTGATGCGACCCGCGAGCCGGCGTCCCTCGAACGGCGACCATCCCGCCTTGCTGTGCAACCTTGCGGCCTCGACCACCACGCTGCCGTCCGGGTCGATGACCACGAGGTCGGCATCCATGCCCGGTCTGATCGCGCCCTTGCGGTCCAACCCGCACAGGCTGGCCGGAGCAGCGCTGGTCAGCTGCACGAGCCGCGCCCAGTCGAGCCGGCCCCCGACCGCGACGTCGATCATCAACGGCAGCGACGTCTCCACCCCGGGATAGCCCGGCGGCGCGTCCCAGACGTTCTGCCGGCCGACGTCCTTGTCCGCCCGGGTGTGCGGGGCGTGGTCGGTGGCGACCAGGTCGATCCGGCCGTCGGCGAGCGCGGCCCAGTAGTAGTCCGACTCGGCACGCGAGAACGCGAACGGCACGCCGTACACACCGAGGCGCTGCAGCTCGTCCTCGAGGAGTGCGGGCGGGCCGCACTCGGCCGTGACCCGTACGCCGGATCGTCGGGCCTCCTCGACCATGTCGATCGCCGCGGTCGGCGCCAGCGACGCGTGCGCTATGTGCACCGGGGCAGCCGTCTCCCGGGACGCCGCCAGCACGCGAGCAAGACCGTCCAGCACGCCGTCACTCCGATAGGAGCGGACGACGAGGCGGGCATCGGTCGTGCTCATCGAGCTCAGCTCCGCCCGCGCCCTCGCCTCCTGCTCGTGGTCCGCGACGTGCACGGCGACCGGCAGCCCCAGCCGCGAGCAGGTGCGCAGGACCGCGGACAAGGTGTCGTCGTCGGGGAGGCACAGCTCGGCGGCATACGGATCGTCCGGGCGGTGCGACCGGTTCATGTACACCTTGACGCCGACCGCCCCGAGCCCGGCCATCGCCTCCAGCTCGTCGAGGTCGGTGCCGCCGGCCCACAGCGCGAAGTCGCAGTACGACGTGCCGTCGACGAGGTCGCGCTTGGCCCGGAACCGCGCGGCGCTCGTCACGGGCGGATGCGTGTTCGGCATGTCGCACACGGTCGTGACGCCTCCGCACACGGCGGCGCTGCTGCCGCTGGCGAAGTCCTCCTTGTACTCGAACCCCGGTTGCCGGAAGTGCACGTGGACGTCGACCGCACCCGGCACCAGCACCCGGCCGCTGACGTCGACCACGTCATCTGCCGGCAGCGTGCCCGGCGCGCCCACGGCGAGGATCGACCCGTCCGCGACCGCGACGTCGGCGGGCCGGGCTCCGCCGGGCAGCACGACCGTCCCGCCGCGGAACGTCGCCACGGCGCTCATCGCAGCGAGCCCAGCTCGCGCAGGCAGCCGAGGAAGATGTCGCGCCCGATCACCAGCGCGTCGTCGTCGACGTCGAAGAACGGCGCGTGGTGCACGTCGCCGAGCTGCGAGCCGAGCCCGAAGTAGACCGCCTGGCCGCCGCTCCCCTGCACCGCGGTCATGAAGCAGCTCATGTCATCGCTGCCCTTGAAGTCGGCGGTGTCGCGCACCTCGCTCACCCCCTCGACCCGGCCCGCGACCCGGGCGACGACGGCCGCCAGCGCCAGGGTGCTGCTGGCACCCTCGGCTCCCCCGGCCACCTCGGTCCGGGCCTCGACGCCGGTGATGGCCGCCGCCCCGCGCACGACGTCGTCCACCCGCTCCATGAGGTAGTCGAGGATCTCGTTGTCGTCCGCCCTGACCTCGCCACGCAGCGTGGCCCGTGCCGGCACGGCGTTGCGGGTCTCCCCGCCCTCGATCGTGCCGACGTTGACCCGGGTCTCGCCGTCGCCGTGCCGGCTGATCGCGAGCAGGTTGGTGACCGCTACGGCGGCCGCCTGTACGGCGTTGCGCCCCTCGTGCGGTGAGATCCCGGCGTGCGCGTTCCTGCCGCTGAAGTGCACGTCGAACTTGTGGCTGGCCAGGATCTTCCGGTAGCCGGCGATCACCTGGCCGGTGGTCGTGGCCTGGACGCCGATGTGGCAGCCGATCAGGTAGTCCACCGAGTCGGCGACCCCGGCGGCCACCATCGCCGGGCCGCCTCGCAGCCCCTCCTCGGCCGGCTGGAAGATCAGCCGCACCTCGCCGCTCAGCCGGTCGGCGAAGCCGGCGAGGTCCGCCGCCACGGCGAGGCCGATCGCGGTGTGGGCGTCGTGCCCGCAGCTGTGGTGCGCTCCGGCGTTGACCGAGCGGTAGCCCGCGCGCTCGGCGGTGTGCGCCGGGTCGCTCGACTCGTGGCCGTAGTTGGCGTCGATGTCGAACCTCAGCGCGACCACCGGCCCGGGCCGGTCGGCGGCCAGCGTCGCCACCACGCCGGTGTACCCGTCCCGCAGCTGCTCGGCGTACTCCCGGTCGGCCCCCTGCTCGAGCGCGCGCCGGTAGGCGTCGTCCAGCTCCTCGGGCGGCGGCAGGCCCAGCCGCTCCTCGGTCAGCACCTCGCGGCCGGTGCGGACCTCGTACCCGAGCTCGGCGAGCCGCCGGGCGACCAGCGAGGCAGTGCGCACCTCGCACCAGCCGGGCTCGGCGTGACGGTGCAGGTCGTGGCGATCCTCGGCCATCGCCGCGGCGACGGCGCTCCGGTCGCGGGCTCCGGTGAGCGTCATGCGGTGTCCTTCGTGTCGGAGAGGGCCGGAGGAGGGGTGATACCGGCACGGCGCACGAGAGCCCGCGCTCGTTCGGTGGCCTCGGCGAGGATGGCGTCCTCGTCCACGAGCGTGCAGCGGCCCTGCTCGTAGACGACCTGCCCGCCGACGACCGTCATCTCGACGTCGGAGCCGCGCGCGGCGTAGACCAGTGCGGCAGGGAGGTGGTGGTGGGGGGTGAGGTGCGCGCCGGAGAGACCGACGACGGTGAGGTCGGCGAGTTTCCCGGGGGCCAGGACGCCGGCATCGATCCCCATCAGCCGAGCCCCGCCACGAGTGGCGAGCTCGAGCGCCTCTTCACTGCGCGAGGCGGCAGGGTCGAGGTGGTGCATCCGCTGCACCAGGACCGTCTGCTTCATGCACTCGAACAGGTCCTGGCGATGGTTGTACGCCGCCCCGTCGGTGCCCAGCCCCACGACCGCGCCGGCCTCCCGGAGGTCGCGGAGCCGCAGCACACCGTCGGCGCCGTACTGGTTCGACACCGGGCAGTGCGCGACCCCCGCGCCGGTCTCCCCGAGCATCTGCACCTCGGGGTCGGTCAGGTGGATGCCGTGGGCGAGCGTCGTCCGGGGACCGAGCAGCCCCTCGACGTGCAGCCACGCCACCGGCGTGGTGTCGTACGCCGCGGCGTAGACCTCCGGATCCCGCAGCGTCGACGCGCAGTGGGCGTGCCAGCGGGTGCCGGTCTCGGCGGCGAGCGCGGCGGTTCCGCGGAGGAGCGCCTGGTCGGCGTAGGTGACGTTGTGCGGTCCCGGCCAGACGGCGACCCGGCTGTCCGGCGGCCGGGCCGTGACGGCCGCGTGCGTCAGTTCCAGCTCCTCCTGGGTCGACCGGGAGAAGAGCCCGCCGGCGAGCCCGTGCGCCCGGGCCACCGCACTCGGCGTACCGGCCATCCCTCGGGCCACCGCACCGCGCAGCCCGACCGACTCGATCGCGGCCGCAACGTCGAGAACGGTGTCCACATCGGAGGGCGCGTAGTGGTGGTCGAGGATCGTCGTCGTACCGGCACGGACGGCCTCCACAGAACCGAGCAGCGCGGCCACCCGCGCGTCTTCCGGGGTCAGGTGCGCGGCGTACGGCCACATGAAGTCGGCCAGCCACGACCACAGCGGCATCCCCTCGCCCAGGCTTCGGGCGAAGCCCTGGTAGAGGTGCGTGTGAGTGTCGACCAGGCCCGGCATCACGGCCGTGCCCGAGCAGTCCACCGTGCGCCCGGCCATGACGCCGGACAGCTCGGCGGCCGTGCCGATGGCCGTGATGAGGCCCCCGGACACGGCCACCGCACCGTCGTCGATGATCCGGTGGTCGTCGTC